>DATFHG010000197.1:0-21309 GCA_035248725.1 Gemmatimonadaceae bacterium
TTCCCGCACGAGGTCTGCAATCCGCCGCAGTGCGACACCGTGCTCAAGCCGATCCTGAATATCCCCGTGACATCGGTGTCGACGTTCGTGCTGCTGATGTCGTCGCTCGCGATGGTGCTCGCGCTCGCGGCCGTGGAGAACAAGGACAAGCCGGGATGGGCTGGAACGGGCGCATGGGGACGTGCGCTCGCGTCCTCCAAGCTCTGGCTCGCCGTCACCGCCGTGCTCGGCGCCACGTTCCTGGGATTCCAGGCGTACGAGTTCACGTCGTTCGTGCATGAGGGACTCACGATCCGCAAGAACCTGTTCGGATCGTCGTTCTTCACGCTGACAGGGTTTCACGGCGCACACGTCACCGTCGGCGTCCTCTGGCTGCTGACACTCCTCGCAATCGACATTCGCCGCGGGCTCGGCCCCAAGGACGCACTGCTCGTCGACATCTCGGCGCTGTACTGGCACTTCGTCGACGTCGTCTGGATCGCGATCTTCACCCTCGTCTACCTGATTCGGTAAACCGCATGGCTCACGATACGCACGATCCCGTGGCCGCGAGCCACAGCGACCACGCCGCAATGGGTGAGGTGCACGAGCATCCGAACTGGGGCACCTACAAGTGGGTCGCGCTGATTCTCACGGTCATCACGGTGATCGAGGTGTGGGTGTACTACATCCCCTCGTTCGTCGCGACGAAACTGTTCGTCCCTGTCCTGCTGATCATGTCGGCGGTGAAGTTCGCGATCGTGGTGATGTTCTACATGCACCTCAAGTACGATCACAAGCTGTTTCGCGCCCTCTTCACCGGGCCGCTCACCATCGCGATTTTGACGCTGATCGTCCTGATGTTCCTCTTCGGTCACTTCGTGATCGGACGGTGACGGGGCAGTGATCGGAGTTCCGCTCGCGCTCAACCCGCTGCTGCACCTGGGTGCGAGCATCAGCCTGACCAGCTTCACGGTGCACTGGAGCACCGTCATCGGTCTCGCCGTACTCGCCGCGCTGTACGAATGGCGTGCCCGGGCCACACCAGGACCGGGCGTTACGCCGCGGCATCGCGCGCTCTTCTACTCGGGGATCGTTACGATCTTCCTGAGTCTGAATGGCTGGCTCCACGACCTGAGCGATTACTACCTGTTCAGCGCGCACATGGTGCAGCATCTGCTGCTCACCATGCTCGTGCCTCCGTTGCTCATCGCCGGCACGCCCGGGCCGATGCTGCGTCCAGCGCTCCGGTTCAGCTGGGTACATGCCGCTGCACGGGCACTCACGCGCGCGAAAGTCTCATTCGTCGTGTTCAACGTGGTGCTGGCCGCGTGGCATCTGCCGCCTCTCTACAACACCGCCATGGCGCATCATGGCGTGCACATCGTGCAGCACCTCATGTTCATGACGGCGGCCGTGCTGCTCTGGTGGCCCATTCTCAGCCCGCTGCCCGAGCTTCCGCGTCTCGCGTATCCGATGCAGATGCTCTACCTGTTCCTCACGACGATCCCGATGTCGATCGTCGCCGTGTACATCACGTATGGCGGAACGTTGCTGTATCCAGCGTACGCAGCGGCGCCGCGCATCGTGCGACTCACGCCGCTCGAGGACCAGTTGCTCGGCGGCCTGATCATGTGGATTCCGGGCGGACTGATCTTCTTCGCCGTGATTTCGGTGATCTTCTTCCGGTGGCAGCAGCACGGGGCCGAAGACAGCGCCGCCAGCGCACAGGTCGACTGGCGTCCTGCTCCAGGCGCGTAAGCGTACTCGACGTTTCGCGAGCGACGGTCGGGCGTCCACCCAATATGGTCGACGCCTTGTTCTTGCAACGTAGAGTGATATGACCGCGACGCTGACGCCGATCGAAGGCCAGGTCCCGAAGGGCGATGCCGGGCCCACCTCGGGTACGGCGGCCCCGAACACGCGCGAGCGATTGGTCTCGCTCGATGTGTTCCGCGGTCTCACCGTCGCCGGCATGCTCCTGGTCAACGATCCCGGCACCTGGAGCGCGATCTATCCGCCGCTCGAACACGCGCCATGGCACGGGTGGACGCCGACGGATCTGATCTTTCCGTTCTTCCTGTTCATCGTGGGCATCACCACGCAGCTGTCGCTCGACGCGCGCCGAGCGCGTGGGGACGACGAGGGTGCGGTGCGCCGCCAGATC
Source organism: Gemmatimonadaceae bacterium (assembly GCA_035248725.1). GTDB lineage: Bacteria > Gemmatimonadota > Gemmatimonadetes > Gemmatimonadales > Gemmatimonadaceae > DASPMP01. The sequence goes on from DATFHG010000197.1 coordinate 2,147, forward strand.
CTGCGACGGGGGGCGCTCATTTTCCTGTTCGGGTTCCTGATCAACGGCTTTCCGTTTTTTACGTGGAGCGCGATTGACGGGATCGCCCATCCAAGCTTCCTCGAACGCATCGGTGACCGCCTGCTGCACTGGCGCATCTTCGGCGTCCTGCAGCGCATCGGCGTCGCGTACATCGTGTCCGCGCTCATCGCGTCCCGCGCGCGTGTGAAGACGCAGGTCGTCGTGACGGCGACGCTCCTCTTCGCGTACTGGCTGATCATGACCGTGTTCGTCGTACCCGGCACCGGCCTGCAGGGAGCGCTGCTGCTCGATCATCCGGAGACGACGATGGCGGCTTACTGGGACCGCACGCTGCTCGATTGGAGCCGCTTCGGATTGGGCAACCATCTGTGGGTCAACGGCGTGACATGGGATCCGGAAGGGCCATTGTCTACCATCGGCGCCATCTGCACGGCGCTCGTGGGCAATCTCGCAGGCAAGTGGATCGCGCAACGGCGACCGCTCCTCGAGAAGCTCTCCGCGCTCTTCGCGTGTGGCGCCCTCGGGATGATGGTCGGGCTCATTTGGAACTGGTCGTTCCCGATCAACAAGAATCTCTGGACCGGGTCGTACGTGGTGTTCACGGGCGGGCTCGCCTGCGTCTCGCTGTCCACGGTCATGTGGCTGGTGGACGTACAGCGGTCGCGGTGGTGGACGAAGCCTTTCGTGATCTACGGCACGAACCCGATGGTCGCCTTCGTGGGCTCCGCGGTCATGGCCCGGTGCATCTACTCGATCTTCAAGGTGACGTACCACAATACGCGCATGCCGGTGCAGGAAGGCATCTATCGCGCATTGTTCGCGTCCTGGCTGTCGCCGGTGAACGCGTCGCTCGCCTTCGCGCTCGCCTTCGTCCTGTTCTGGTTCGGAGTGCTTACAGTTCTGTACCGGCGAAACATCATTCTGAAGGTTTAACGCGCGCTGATACTGGAACGCGAGTTGCCTCCCCTCTCTCACATGCGGGCTGACTTCGCTTCAGCGGCTCGGCGCGCCGTCTCGCTCGCGCTGCCGATCGTCGCTTTTTCATTGCTGCTCCCGACGGCGGGATCCGCTCAGGGCACGAGCGACGCCGTCGAAGGATCAGTGCGCGCTGTCGGCACGCCGACAACGACCAGGAAAACGGGTCCCGCGCAGCGGCGCCGTGCCTCCACGCGACGCACGCCGGTGCGGACGGCGCGTCCGGGCGCAGCGGTGGGACCTGCCTGGAGCTCTCCGCGCACGGCGGCGGAGCTGGCCGGGAACCTTGGCGCACTGCGGAACAGCACGTCGTTCGCCGGACAGTGGGGCGTGCTCGTCGTGTCGCTCACGCGAGGCGACACACTCTATTCCGAGAATCCGGACTTGCTGCTCAAGCCGGCGTCGACGATGAAGCTGATGACGACGGCGCTGGCGCTCGAGAAGTTCGGTCCCGACCACACATTCGAAACGCAGGTGCTGGCCGACCGCGTCGCCAATGGCGTGGCAGACAATCTCTATCTGCGGGGCGGCGGCGACCCCACGCTGTCCCTACGCTTCTGGCAGAACGAATCTCCGATGGACGCGCTGGCGTCGCAGATCGCCGGTGCGGGCATCAAGCAGGTGCGTGGCGCCATCATCGCCGACGAGAGCGCCTTTACGACAGAGCGCATCCCGTTCGGCTGGAAGAGCAGCTACCTGATGTCCTCGTACGCCGCCCCGATTTCGGCGCTGTCGTTGAACGAGAACATCGTGTGGGTGGTCGCGCGGCCAGAAAACGGGCAGGCGATCGTGGAGCTCGATCCCGCGAGCACGGCGATCCCGGTCACGAGCACCGTACGCCTGGTCGGAGGAAGCGGCGGACGCGTCGTCGCACGCCGCACTGCCGATGGCATTGCCGTCAGCGGTACGATCGGCGCGAAGTCGCCGCCACGCCGGTACTCCCTTGTCGTGCAGGAGCCACCTGCGTTTGCCGCCGGCGCGCTGGCGGCATCGCTGCGGAAGGCGGGCGTGCAGTTCTCCGGTGCGGTGCGTTCCGGCGTGACCCCCGCTGGCGCCAACCAGGTGGCGGAAGTGCACTCACTGCCGCTCGCGAACATCGTCTCATACATGAACCGCGAAAGCATCAATCACTTCGCGGAATTGTTGTTCCGCGATGCGTCGCGTGAATCGGACCATCCGGGATCAGCCGCGGCTGGTCTCTCCGCGCTGCGCGGCCTGCTCCAGTCGAAGGCCGGCGCGCGCCCTCAGGACATTCGCGTCGTAGACGGCAGCGGCCTGTCCGAGGCGGACTCGCTCACCGCGCGCACCATGGTCGATCTCCTGGCGTACGCGCATCGCGCGCCCTGGAGTTCCGTCTTCCACGCATCGATGCCCGTCGCCGGCGAGTCCGAGCTGCTGCAGCGCCGCATGAAATACACGCCGGCGCAGGGAAACCTGCATGCGAAAACCGGCACGACCAATACGGTGTCCGCCCTCGCGGGGTACGTGACGGCGCTCAACGGCGAGGTGCTCGCCTTCGCATTCATCTACAACGGCCGCGATCACTGGAACGCGAAGGCAACGATGGATCGCATGGGACCGACGCTCGCCAACTTTTACCGGCCCTGAGCGCTAGCCGATCGGCTTGATGTCGATGCCGCGCTTGGCGAGCTCGCTCATGTAGCGCTCTGCCGGCATGGCCTCGTCGGGTGTCAGGACCCCGGGGCCGCTCACCTGTCCGCGCGCCTGCATCAGACCGGTGATGGCCAGCGAGTATCCGGTCGTCCGCTCCATGGCGCTGATGCCGTGCTCGCTGTCGAAGTAATCGAGCAGCTCCCACCCGACCTTCTTCGGCTTGCCGTTTTTCTTGCCTTCGGCGACGACGCGCAGCGCGACGAGATCCTTGCCCTGCGGTTTGCGCAGTCTTGGCCCGACGGTGGCGATGAAGGCATCGCGCGGCACCACGTGATGGCCCTTCACATCCACGGCATCCAGGTCGAGCAGACCGAGCTCCCGAATGGCTTCCATCAGGGCCGCGTGACCCGGGTACCGAAGTGTCTTGTATTCCATCGTGGGGATTCGACCCTCGTATCGAAACGCCATCGTGGATAATCCGCCGGCGGTGTGAAACGCCTCCAGTGTCCCAAGCGGCGCCGGAAACTCCACCGGTTCCCGCTCGGACAGCGCTTTCACCCGCGTGCGCTTCCCGCCCCGCAACACCCACGAGAGCGTCGTGTAGTAGTCGAGCACGCCCTCGAGAGAGTAGACGATCTGGTAGTTGAGCGGCGGCTCCGGGTTCTGCGGCAATCCCCCGACGTAGATCCGCACTGCGTCCACCGTGTCGAGCTGGCGAATGCCATATTCCGCGAGGATGTTCACCATGCCGGGGGCGAGCCCACAGTCCGGGATGATGGAGACCTTCTCCGCCTTCGCGCGATCGTTGAGCGTCTTCTGCTGGAACACGATGTCGGTGTTGCCGCCCAGGTCGCAGAAATGGACGCCGGCATCGACGGCGCATACCGCCATCTCGTAATTGAAGTAGTACGGGAGCGCACTCATCACCGCATCGCATTCGCGCATCAGCGCGGACACCGCGTCTTCATCGCGCACGTCGAGCGGCGTGGGAATGAGTCGGTGTCCCGAGTAGGGGCCGAGAAACGAAGGCAGCTCCCCGACGCGGATGTCGGCCAGACGCACTTCGGTTACGTCCGTGTCCTGCAAGAGATCATAGGCGCACGCGGAGCCCTGAAGCCCGGCGCCCAACACCAGCATTTTCATGGATGCGACAATTGAGGGTGCGGAGTGGAGCAGAGTATGCGGTACTACATTCTAATCAGCACCTAAACTCCGACTTCACATGGCCCGCACCGCGACACAGGACTGGCGCGATCATCTCGTCGACGACGACGAAGGCATCCAGCGCATTTTGCGCGACACGCATCGCGTGGCCGTGATCGGCATCAAGATGGAACCGGGGAAGCCTGCCTACTACGTACCCGAATACGTGCAGCGCGCCGGCCTGCAGGTGGTGCCGGTTCCCGTGTATTACCCCGACGTCACGGAGATCCTCGGCGAGCGCATCTATCGCAAGGTTGCCGACATTCCGGGGCCAGTGGATCTCGTCAATGTGTTCCGGCGGCCCGCGGACATCGACGCGCACGTCGAGGACATCATCGCCAAGCAGCCGAAGGCCGTCTGGTTCCAGCTCGGCATCCGAAACGATGCCGCTGCGGAACGCTTCGCCCGCCAGGGAATCGACGTCGTGCAGGACCGTTGTCTGATGGTCGAGCTACAGCACCTGCGCTAGGCTACGGACCGAGCAGCACGACGTCGCCGCGGCGTGCGTCCCACATCCATGCGCGCGTCGCCAGGAGCATGGCCGGCATCGCGCCGCCCGTACGCTGCCAGCGGTCGCCAACGAGCAGGCGCAGCCCGTTGTCGTCGAACAGCGCCGGTATGCGCGATCCGCGACGCGGAGGCGAACGCCGTTCGACGCGGCGCAGCGTGAGGATCCCGTGTGCCGGATCGAATCCCGGCGAATACCCCGCAATGACATCGAAGCCGATGCGAGCTTTCGTCTCCGCGGCATCCACGGTCGCCGGAATGTTCGAGAAGACGATGCCGCCGAGGTGCAGCGCGTCCACGACCGCGACCGAGGCGTCGTCGCCGAATGTCCGCACGTCGCGCAGCATCGGTGGCGGCAGCACCAGTCCCGATACACTGGGATCGATGATGGCCGGTACCTCGACTTTTCCGAGGCGCATGATGATCGTGCCGAGCCCCTGGCCGTCGGCGATGGGGCGGTATGTCAGAAGCACGACGCTGTCCTGAAACGACGCGGCAGGCCGGCGATCGCGGAGCCAATGGGCGCGACGTTTGGCGATCGGCGATATCACGATCGGGCGCAGCGTATCGATCGCTGCGAAGTCGCCAAGGTGCTCGTACATCGGAACGAGTGCACGGGCGATGCTCGTGGAGTCGCCTCCGAATTGACGCGCTTCCTCGAGGAGCACCGCACCGACGCGCGTCGCGCCGCGCGCTGCCAAGAAGCGTCCGAGCGCCGCGCGCACCGCGGGGTCGCGTGGGCGGGCGCGCGCGGCGGCATAGTACGCGGATTCCGCGGCCGCGAGCCGTCCGGTAGCCAGCATCGAGTCTGCGGCCCACACTCCGAATTGCGCCTGCGCGGGTGTCGCGCCAAGCAAGCTCGCGACGACAGTGAGGACGGCCCTGCGAGTCAACTCAGCGACCGAACAGCTTGCCGAGCAGTCCGCTCTCCGCGGGAACTCCACCGGCCGCCTGCGCGAGTGCGTCGCCAAACTCCACGACCGTCTGGTATCGATCGTCGGGATTTCGCGCCATCGCCTTGTTCAACACCTTCTCCACGCCTTCCGGAATGTCGAGGTCCGGCCGCATTCGTCGGATCGGAATCGGGTCACTGCGGAGGCGCGCGATCATCATCTCCTGCTGCGTGCGTCCCTGGAAAGGCAGCTTCCCGGTGAGCATCTCGTACGTCATCAGCGCGAGCGAATAGATGTCCGTGCGCGGATCGAGTGGCTTACCACGCAACTGCTCGGGGCTCATGAATTCGGGCGTGCCCAGGATGATCCCGGTCGCCGTCAATTTCTGCAGCTCACCTTCCGCCTTGCGCTCCTTGGCGAGGCCGAAGTCCATGACCACGGCGTACTCCGAGCCGTCGTTCGCGCGGCAGATCATCACGTTCTCGGGCTTCAGATCCCGATGCACGATCTTGAGCTCATGCGCTACCGACAGGCCCGCCGCCATGTCCTTCACGAACTTCACCGTGTCCGACAATGGCACGTGGCCAAGCCGGTTGTTTCGATCCGCCAGGATCTCGCCGTTCACGTACGGCATGACGACGTACACGAGTCGATCTTCGGTCTCGCCGAGTCGCATGATGTGGCAGACATTCGGATGCGCGAGCCGCATGCCGAGTGCCGCCTCGCGGCGGAGGCGAGCCATCGCGTTCGCGTCCTGCGACAGGGCCTCCGATAGCACCTTGATCGCGAACTGCTGCTGCGTCGAGATGTCGGTCGCGAGATAGACGAACGACATACCGCCCTCGCCCAGCTTGCGTTCGATCTTGTACCGCCGATCGAGCATGTGGCCGACCAAGTTTGCATACGCTGGCTGGGGCTGCGGCTGTGCGCTGCGTACGGCCGTGCTCGTCGACCTCGGGTTGCTCACGAGCATCGGGTTCTGCGGTGCCGGCGGGGTTGCTGCGGCCGGCGACCCCCCGACGGGGACGAGTTTCGAGCCGTCCTTGGTGCAGAATTTTGAGCCGTCAGCGTACGTCGAGCCGCAGGCGGGACAACGATTCATTCAGGTGCACACCTGGTTGCGACCGCCGGACTTGGCTCGATACAACGCTTCGTCCGCGCGGGCGAAGAGATCTTCCGTGGAAGACACCCGGGGAGATGGAAAAGTGGCAACGCCCACGCTGCACGTCAAATGGAAAATGCGTCCGTCGCCAAGCTCGAAGGCATGATGCTCGACCCGCTCGCGCAGCCGCTCGCCGAATACCGCCGCGCCCTCCGTGGACGTCTCCGGGAGGACCAGCACGAACTCCTCGCCGCCATACCGGGCGATGACGTCGATCGTGCGGACCGCGCCCGAGAGCAGGGTGCCCATCTGTCGCAAAACATCATCGCCCACGAGATGCCCGTGTCGATCGTTGATCGACTTGAAGTGATCGATATCCAGCATCAGCATCGAGAGCTGTTGATGAAAGCGCCGGGCGCGATCCACCTCGACGCTGAGCCGCTCGAGCAGCGCCCGGCGGTTCAGGAGACGCGTCAGCGCGTCGGTTGTTGCCAGCTCCTCCAGCCGGCGGTTATCCGCTCGGGTGGACTCGAGCGCTTGCGCCCGCCGAATCGCCGCTACGGCGGCCCGGATGACGACCTCGGTGAATTCGCCGTCTTCGCCTGTCAGCACGCGCTCGCCCCGCTCGGTGCGCAGAAAGAAGATCCCCGACCGCCGACGGTCCAGCGAAAAGGGAATCGCGAGCACGGAACGCACCGGTGCCGTGCGGCCTTCGCGCTTCCACAGCTCCCGCACGTCGGCGAACATGGGATCCTGCAGCACGTCGGCGACGAGGACGGGGCGCCCGCTGCGAAGCGCCGCGGCAAGCTCCGGGTAACGGTCGATCTGTACCTGCAGATCGGTGATCGACGGATCGTCGAACGCCGCGACGACGGTGCCCGTCGACTCGCCAGGCGCAGCGAGTACCACGGAGCAATGCCGCAAGTCCAGCGCGCGAGCCACGCGTCGCGCGAGAATCCGGTAGATCTCGGCCGCCGTGAGATCGGCGGTGACTTCGTTGAGGATCTCCACGAGCTGGCGCGTCGCCGCAATGTCATCGAGCGCACGCTGGAGGTCTTCCTCTTTTTTCAACAGGGACTCCCGCAACCGTCGCAGCTCGGCGCGCGAGCGTAGTTGCGCATCCATGCGCCCGAGCAGATCGCGCACCTGAAGCGGCTTTGGGAGCCAGTCGTTCGCTCCGCCACGGAGCACGCGGGGCGCATCGTCCCGCGTCACTTCGGTGACGATGATGGGGAGGTCGCGCCCGCGCTCGTCGGCGCGCACGCGCTTGAGTACCTCCTCCGCGTCCGCCGCTGTCCCCGCATCGAGCACCAGGAGATCCACAGGGCGTGCTCGCAGCGCGGAGAGCACGCCGTCAGACGACGCGACCGCGGTCACGTCGTAACCCCGTTCCCGCAGCACCCAAGTGAGCACCCCGGCTTTGCGGTCGTCGTCGTCCGCGATCACCACTCGGGGCGCCGAGGTCATCCCATGCTGGCCGTCAGACCATCCCACTCGATGTTGCCGCCGCTGAGCACCAGCACAGTCGGTCCGGCAGCCTTCACGAGCCCCTGCATCATGGCGGCGACCGTGATGGCCCCACTGGGCTCTGCGACGAGCTTCCCCCGGTCCAGCAGCGCCCGCATCGCGTCGCGCATCGCGCCATCGTCCACGAGCACGACCTCGTCGACGAAGCGTTGGTGATGCGCGAAGGTGAGGTGGCCGATCTCGACGGCGAGCAAACCATCCGCGATGCTCTGTGTGCGATCGAGCTTCACCGGCGCGCCGGATTGGCGCGCGCGGGACAACTTCGGGGCGCCGGTCGGCTCGACGCCGATCACGCGCACACTCTTCTTGTGCAGCTTTACCGCCGCGGCGACGCCGGCGCTAAGTCCCCCGCCACCCACCGGCACGAGGACGGCCGCGACATCGGGCATGTCCTGTACGATCTCCAGACCGACGGTTCCCTGCCCCGCGATGATCAGCGGATCGTCATACGGAGGAACGAGCGTTGCCCCCTCGTCGCGCGCGATCTGGAGAGCGCGCTCCATCCGGTCGGCGGTGGTCGTTCCGGCGAGTTCCACTCGCGCGCCGAGTCGCTCGGCTCCCGCGCGTTTCGCCGCAGTCACGGTGGTCGGCATGACGACGATCGCCGGCGCGCCGAGCAGCCGGGCGGCGAGAGCTACCGCCTGCGCGTGATTGCCCGATGACGGCGCCACGACACCGCGCGCCCGTGCCGCGGGATCCAGATGGCGCAGAAAATTGTACGCGCCTCGCAGCTTGAACGCTCCGCCCCGCTGTAACATCTCCGGCTTGAGCCAGATGTTGTCGCCGAGCCAGGGCGCCGGCAACAGCGGCGTATGGACGGCCACATCCGCGAGAACGCGGGCCGCGGCGTCGACGTCCGCGGCGGAGACGAGATCGAAGGAGGTCGCAGTCACCAACGGAAGCTATCCACGCGGAATGGGAACGCCGAGCGAATGCGCTAGGCGAAGACGCGGTTGCGCCCCTGCTGCTTGGCCTTGTACAGCGATCGGTCGGCTTCCTTCAGCAGCTCTTCGGGCGAAATCGGGTCCGTTCCTCGCGCGAGCGCGACGCCGATGGAGATCGTGATCGTCATCGGCGATCCGGGAGGTCCGAACGTGAAATCGTCCACGCGACGACGCAACCGTTCGGCGAACGTCAGCGCGCCCTGCCAGCCCGTGTCCGGCAGCAGGATGACGAACTCGTCCCCGCCGAAGCGCGCGACGGCGTCGGTGTCACGCGCCGTGGCTTTCATGATGCCGGCGAGCTGCTGCAGCACGACGTCGCCCACGGGATGGCCGCGTGCGTCGTTGATCTGCTTGAAGTGATCCATGTCGATGGCCGCGAGCGCCACGTGCGTTCCCCGACGCTTCGCCAATCGCCAATCCGATTTCAGGCGTGACTCCAGCGCGCGCCGGTTCATGCAGCCCGTGAGCGGATCGGTTCCGATCTGCTCGGCCAGCCCTGTGCGCATCGCATCGAAGCTGCGTGCGAGCAGCGTCAGATCGTCGGGATATCGCGCGCTGGTCAGCTCGAGCGACGGCGTGAGGTCGCCCTCCTCGATCACTTTGCAGAACAGGCGAAGACGATTCAGCCGCGCGCGGAAGCTGCCGAGGGTGTACGTCGACACGCCGGCCACGGTCGCGTACAGCGCGAGATTCAGCACCCCCGTTGGGCGTGCGCCCGCGACAATTGGCGGCAGCGCATAGGCGATCAACGCGTACACGCCGAGCGAGACGAACGTCGCGTAGGCGCCCAAACCCCAGCCGAAATAGAAGGCCGCGAGTTGCGTGATGAGAAGCGCGAGCAGGAGAAAGCGATACGCTTGGTTCGGTGCCGACGTGATGAAGACAATCGCGCCGAGCATGACCAAGTCCGCCGTCGCGAGAAAAACACTCGCGAGGCTCGCGTTCACGAGCTGGCGCGCGCTGCGCAACACGAGTGCGCTGACGAACACGCACGTCGCGTACAGCCCTCCCGCCAGCAACAGCCAGCCTATCGCCAATTCCTCCGGACGGCCGCTGAGGAGCACGGCAGCGCCGCAGAGCACGAGAACGCCCACGTATCGCACCCAGCGCTGCCAGAGGATGACCTCGCGCTGCAGCGCCGCCTGCTCGCGCGCGAGCGCATGGCGTGCTTCCGGCGATGGTTCGTGCGCGCTCTCGTGTGCCTCCTCGAGCGGCGAGAAGACGGAGGGCTGGGACTGCTGACGCGCAACGACGGGCATGGCCGTCCTTAGTGGACGCAAAGGTCGCCTAAGGTATCATTCGCGCCATGACCGGTAAAGCACTGCGGAACACGCTTCTCGGCGCGGCCTTCCTCATGGCCACGTCGGCGATCGGTCCGGGCTTTCTCACGCAGACCGCCGTCTTCACCGAGCGTCTCGGCGCCAGCTTCGCCTTCGCCATTTTCGTGTCGATCGTCGTCGACCTCGTGGCACAGCTGAACATCTGGCGTGTGATCACGGTGAGCCGCAAACCCGCGCAAGACGTCGCGAACGCCGTGATGCCAGGTCTGGGGTGGGCGCTCGCCGTGCTCGTGGCAGCGGGCGGGCTCGCCTTCAACATCGGCAACATCGCGGGATGTGCGCTGGGCTTGCAGGTCCTGGTCGGCGTCGACCCTCGTATCGGCGCCGCGGCAAGCGCGGCGCTCGCCATGTTGCTGTTCGTCGTGCCCGAGGCGGGCAAGGCGATGGATCGCTTCGCCCAAATGCTTGGCGCGCTGATGATCGTGCTGGCGTTGTATGTCGCCGTTGTCGCGCATCCACCCTATGCCGAGGCGCTGCGCAGAACGCTGCTGCCGCACCGCGTGGATCTGTTGTCCATCGTTACCATCGTGGGCGGCACCGTCGGCGGATACATCACGTTTGCGGGCGCCCATCGGCTTGTCGACGCTGGCATCGTCGGCGCTGAGCGCACGCGCGACGTCACCCGGTCGGCGTCGCTCGCGATCGGCGTTGCGTCACTCATGCGCATCGTCCTCTTTCTTGGCGCGCTGGGCGTCGTCGTCAGCGTGGGCGCGCTCGACCCGACGAACCCGCCGGCGGACGTATTTCGCCATGCAGCGGGCCCCATCGGATTCCGCCTCTTCGGCATGGTGATGTGGTCGGCGGCGATCACGTCCGTCGTGGGATCCGCGTACACCTCGGTGTCGTTTCTGCGATCGCTGCACCCACGCATCGACAGGAACTGGCGCCGCGTGACCATCGACTTCATCCTCGTCTCCACGGCGGCGTTCCTCGTCCTGGGCCGGCCGGTGAAAACGCTCATTGCCGTGGGCGCGCTCAACGCACTGATCCTGCCCCTTTCGCTCGGCGCAATGCTCCTCGCCGCGCGACGTCGCGATCTCGTCGGCGACTACCGGCATCCCGTGTGGCTCATCGCCGCCGGAGCGGTGGTTGCCGTTGTCATGGCCGTGATGAGCGGATGGACTCTCATCACGGAACTGCCGCGTCTCTGGCGAACCTGAGACGCGGCAGCGGTGCGAGTGGCTGGGCTTATTCTGCTTCGGCCGCCAGCTCTTCCTCCGCGCCCTCTTCTTCATCCTCGGGCACCACCCGCGCGACGTCGATCACGCGATCGGTGTCCTCGAGGTTCACGAGTCGCACGCCCTGGGTGTTGCGTCCGGATACGCGGATGCCCTTCACCGGCATGCGGATCACCATGCCTTCCTTGGTGATCAGCATGAGCTCGTCGTCCGGGAGCACTTCCTTGATCGAGACCGCGTCTCCCGTCTTGTCGGTGCGGTGCACCGTGATGATCCCCTTGCCGCCGCGCTTCTGGACACGGTACTCGTCGATGGGTGAGCACTTCCCCATGCCTCGCTCCGTGACGACGAGCAGGTTCGCCTCGCGCTTCAGGACCACCATGCCGATAACTTCGTCCTCGTCGGAGATGTCGATGCCCTTCACGCCGGTCGTGTCACGACCCATCTCGCGGACGTCCTGCTCGTGGAAGCGGATCGAGAGGCCGTGGCGCGTGGCAAGGACGATGTCGTTCGAGCCACTCGTGATCTGGACGTCGATCAGCTCATCGCCGTCCTCGATCTTGATGGCCTTGATCCCCGTGGAACGCGGGTTCGAATACTCGGACAGACGCGTCTTCTTGACGGTTCCGTTCTGCGTCGCGAAGAGGAGGAACTGGTCTTCTGCGAACTGACGCACAGGTACCAGCGCGGAGACCTTTGTTTCGGCGCTGACGTTGATCAGGTTCACGACCGGCTTGCCCTTGGTCGCGCGGCCCAGTTGCGGAATCTCGTGCACCTTGAGCCAGAAGCATCGGCCGTCGTCGGTGAAGAAGAGGATGTAGTCGTGCGTCGACGCGATGAAGAGGTGTTCGACGAAATCCTCGTCCTTCAGGTTCTGTCCGTTCAGCCCCTTGCCGCCGCGGCGCTGGCGCTTGTACGTCGAGACCGAGGTCCGCTTGATGTACCCCGAGTGTGATATGGTCACGACCATATCTTCCTCGGCGATGAGATCCTCGACGGTGAATTCGCCCTCGTCACTCGTGATCTCGGAGCGGCGGTCGTCGCCGTACTTCTTCGCGACGTCGTTGAGCTCGTCCTTCATGAGCTTCATGCGCCTGGGCTTGGACGCGAGCAGCTCCTTCAGCTCCTTGATCTGTCCGCGAACCTCCTTGAGCTCTGCCTCGAGTTTCTCGATCTCGAGTCCGGTGAGCTTGGCCAGGCGCATGTTGAGAATCGCCTCGGCCTGTCGCTCGGACAGCTTGAACCGCTTCTGCAGCTGCGTGCTCGCCGCCGCCGGATCGTCGGCTTTCTTGATGACCTTGATCACCTCGTCGATGTTGTCGACGGCGATCTTGAGGCCTTCGAGGATGTGTTCACGCTCCTGCGCCTTGTCGAGCTCGAACTGCGCGCGACGCACGATCACCGTGTGCCGGTGCTCGATGTAGTGCTCGAGCACCTCCTTCAGCGGCATGACCTTGGGCACGAGGCGACCGGTCTGCGCATCGGGCACCAGCGCGAGCATGATGACGCCGAACGTCGTCTGCATCGCGGTGTGCTTGTAGAGCTGATTGAGAACGACGCGCGGGATCGCATCGCGGCGCAATCCGATCACGATACGGAGACCGTCACGGTCGGATTCGTTCCGCAATTCGCTGATGCCATCCAGCTTCTTGTCGTGCACCAGCCCGGCGATGTCCTCGACGAGCTTTGCGCTGTTCACCTGGTACGGGATCTCCGTCACGACAATCTGTGACTTCCCGTTTTTCATTTCCTCGATGGCCGCGCGTGCGCGCATCACGATGCGGCCGCGTCCCGTCTCCTGATAATCCTTGATGCCCTGCCGGCCGTAGATGAAGCCGGCCGTGGGAAAGTCCGGACCCTTGATGTGCTTCCGGAGATCCGCCGGCGTTGCGTCCGGATTGTCGATGACATGCAGGATGGCGCTGATCACTTCGCGCAGATTGTGCGGCGGGATGTTCGTCGCCATGCCGACCGCGATACCGCTCGATCCGTTGACGAGCAGGTTGGGAATGCCGCTCGGCAGGACGCTCGGCTCCTGGAGCCGGTCATCGAAGTTCGGAACGAAATCGACGGTATTCTTGTCGATGTCGGCGAGCATCTCCACGGCAGCCGCCGTGAGGCGCGCTTCGGTATAGCGATACGCCGCGGCGGGATCACCTTCGACGGAGCCGAAGTTTCCCTGGCCGTCGATCAGCGGATAGCGGAGGGAGAAGTCCTGCACCATGCGGACGAGTGCGTCGTACACGCTCACGTCGCCGTGCGGGTGATACTTGCCCAGCACGTCGCCGACGACCGTCGCGGATTTCTTGTACGGGCGGCCCGGCACCAGCCCCAGCTCGTTCATCGCGTACAGCACGCGGCGGTGCACCGGCTTCAATCCGTCTCGCACGTCGGGCAAGGCGCGCGAGACGATGACACTCATCGAATAATTGATGAACGACTCTTTGATCTCGTCGTCGATGAGTCGCGGGAGGATGCGTTCGCGGTTGTTCGGAGCGGTCATAATCCTGCCGGCGGGCGGCGCGGGATGGGCGTTCGGAGGGTCCTACAAAGGTAGTCGAACTACCCTCCCGAATCAACCAAAAAGAATTGACCTAACCGCTTGTTTGACAAAGATTTAAGTCATGTAGACATACGTTTGAAAGGTCACTTTTGTGACAACTACGATTCGGTGATCGGCGGACGCGACATACGGGGTCCCGCGTCGTCATCATTCTCGTCGTCTTCGTCTTCAGCAGCGTTTGCCGCGGCCTCCTCCTGCTCGCGCGCCAGAGCGTCATCGCGTTCCTGCCGATAGCGCTCGTACCATTCGCGCGTGATCTCTCCGGCCAGCTCGCGGTTCCCGAGGCCGAAGGAAAGCGCCAGCGCCAGCGCGATCGCCCCGAACAGGATCGCGAAGGCGGTCGTGACGATGTCCGTCGCGATGCCAAGCTCCTGCAGCGCCATGAACACGGCAAGGAGGATCACACCACCGCTCCCGAGACGGGCGAGCGCGCGACCACCGTGCAATGCACCCGCGCTCGCCGCGATCAATCCTCCCACGAACTGGCCGAGCACGATGCCCACGAGGATGATCACGATCGCCGCGATCACGCTGGGGATGTAGCTCACCAGCTCACCGAATACGCTCGCCAGGGATTCCAGCCCCAGCGCGTTGGCGGCCACAAGAATCACCGCGAACATCACGAGCCAGAACACGAGATTGCTCACAACGCGCGCCGGATCGATGTGCGCCCCGGAACGTTCCACCGCCTGCATGACCCCGCCGCGCTCGAGCAGCCGGTTGATCCCGGCGCGCTTCAGGAATCGCTCGACGACCCGTTCCAGTACCTTCGCCAGCAAATAGCCGGCGAACACGATGATGAGCGCGCCGAGCAGCGCGGGAATCAGCTCGCCGAACACCTCGCTGAAGCTCGACTGCAGGCGGTCAACGAACGTGAGATGGTCGGTCGCGTCTTGCAAAAACATGGAAGTGACTCGTGAAAGTCGTGAGTACTACGTGCGCGTGCCTCGCTCTCGATCGAAGATGATGCTGCGCCGGCACGTGGGACAGAGCAGCCATTGGCGTCGACGCGCGTACCCGAGTCCAAACGAACCGCCGCCGATTTTCCGGTCCGTGAGCACGGCGCCGTCGCGCGGACACGTCACGCGCTCGCCGGCGGCAATCTTGCGACGGATCTCCTGCTCTTCGGCTGGAAGGTAGGTCGCGCGTTCCATTCAGTTGTCCAGGCCGAAGACCACCTTGCCAAACTGGGCGCCGGACTGGAGCCGCGCGTAGGCGTCCCGGCCCTGATCCAAACGCCATACGCTGTCCACCGGCGGCAGCAGCCGGCCTGCGCGCAGTTCCGCGACGATCGCATCGAACTCGGCATCGTTTCCCATCGTGGATCCCATGATGTCCCATTGGTTCCAGAACAGACGCCGTACATCGAGGTCCACGATTGGGCCGGTCGTCGCGCCGCACGTGACCAGCCGGCCGCGCCGGCCAAGCGCCTTCAGCGACTGCGACCACGTCGCCTTCCCCACGTCGTCGATGACGACGTCGACGCCCGCCTTCGCGGTCGCGCTGCGAATCGCCGAAGCGGTGTCCGCCGTGGTCTCGAGGCAATGATCAGCTCCGAGCTCGCGCGCACGTCGCAGCTTGTCGGGGCTTCGCGATGTCACCCAGACCTCGGCGCCGATCTGTTTGCAGATCTGCAGCGCGGCGATGGCGACACCTCCGCCGATCCCCCAGATGAGGACACGCTCGCGGGCTTGTACCCGTGCCCGCGTATGCACCATGCGCCACGCGGTGAGCGTGACGAGCGGGAAGGCTGCCGCGCGAATCGGATCCGCGTCCGGTGGCAGCGATCTGACGTTCACTTCCGGCAGGACCAACATCTCCGTGGCGGTGCCGGGGATGTTTTCACCGAGAATGCGATACTTCAGACACAGCGGTTGTTCGCCAGCGTTGCAGAACGCACACGCTCGATCGCTCAGTCCTGGATTGATCGCCACCAGGTCGCCGACGCGGACGCGCGTGACGTCCCGGCCGACGGACTCCACGATACCACACGCGTCCGATCCCACGATCCACGGCGGTATGAGTGCCGAGTTCGGCAGCCCCGCAAGGACGAACAGATCGATGTGATTGAGCGCCGCCGCGCGAACGCGAATCCGCACGTCCGATGCGCCTCGCAGCGTGGGCTCGGGAACATCGCTCAGCGACAGCTGCTCAAGACCACCGTGACCACCGATCGTCAATGCTCGCACCCGGCGGAATGTATATTGTCCCGCGAGAGCTCATGACATGACATCGATCAAAGTTCCGCCGCTCGGCGAGTCCATCGTCGAGGCGACAGTTTCGCGCTGGCTGAAGAACGAAGGCGACGCGGTGGCCCCCGGCGACACGCTGGTGGAGCTGGAGACGGACAAGATCACCGTCGAAGTCCCCTCGGTGACGGGCGGTGTGCTCAAACGGCGCTTCGCCAAGGAAGGCGACGTCGTGAAGCTGGATCAGATGCTCGCCGAGGTGGACGACAAGGCAGACGGCAGCCGTCCCGCCGCAGGTACATCGGCGCCGTCGGCCGCGCCGACGTCGCAACCACCCGCCGCCGCCAAAGCGCAGACGCACGCACCGGCGTCACCGCCGCGCGTTACGGAACCTCGCGTATCTCCCGCGGCGCAGCGCATGGCGACGGAAACGGGGGTAGATGCCGCGCGCATCGCGGGAACGGGCCGTGGCGGCGTCGTCAGTAAAACAGATGTGATGGATGCCCGTTCATCCGCGCCCGCAGAAGCGCCGCGCGCGCCACAGCCGAACGTACCGCCGCGCGCGCCCGCTCCATCTCCCCGCCCGACGAGCGGCGAACGCGAGACGCGCGAGAAGATGTCCACGCGACGCAAACGGATCGCCGAGAATCTGTTGCAGTCTCAGCACGCCACGGCGCATCTGACGACGTTCAACGAGGTCGACATGACCGCCGTCGAGACGCTGCGCGGTCGAATCAAGGAACGGATCGAGAAGGAGCACGGTGTACGGCTGTCGTTCATGCCATTCTTCGTGAAAGCCGCAATCGCCGCGCTCAAGCAATTCCCGACGGTGAATGCGCAAGTGGATGGCGATTCGATCGTCTACCACCACTACGTGAACATGGGCATCGCGGTGGCATCCGATCAGGGACTGGTCGTACCGAACATCAAGGATGCCGATCGCCTGGGAATGCTCGACATCGCTCGCCAGATCGCGGACGTCGCGAAACGCGCACGCGACGGCAAGCTGACCATGGAAGACCTCACCGGCGGCACGTTCACGATCACCAACGGCGGCGTGTTCGGCTCTCTCGTGTCGACCCCGATCATCAACTATCCGCAGGTTGGTATTCTCGGACTGCACAAGATTCAGGAGCGGCCCATCGCGCTGAATGGCAAGGTGGAGATCCGTCCGATGATGTACGTGGCCCTGTCGTACGACCACCGCATCATCGATGGCCAACAGGCCGTGCTCTTTCTCGTGCGCGTGAAAGAGCTCATGGAGGATCCGGCGCTTCTGGCCGTCGATTAGCTCCCGCCGATGACTGCATCACCCCAGGCCGTGGACGTCGTCGTGATTGGCGGCGGTCCCGGCGGATATGTGGCCGCGCTGCGCGCCGCCCAGTTGGGACTCTCGACGGTATGCGTGGAGATGGACCGGACACTTGGCGGCACGTGCGTGAACGTCGGATGCATTCCGTCCAAGGCCCTGCTGTCGAGCTCCGAACACTTCGAGTTCGCGCGCTCGCACGCATCGGCGCATGGCATCAACCTGGGCACGGTAGCGCTCGACCTGGTCACGATGCTGAAACGGAAGGATGACGTCGTGGGACAGAACACGCGCGGCATCGAATTCCTCTTCAAGAAGAACAAGGTGACCTGGGCGAGAGGGCGCGGCACCCTCGAGCGTGGCAACGTCGTGACGGTCACCGCGGGAGACGGGACCCGTTCACAGTCTCAGGCGCGCAACGTCATCATTGCCACCGGATCCGTGCCCGTCGAGCTGCCGTTTCTGAAATTCGACGAAGAACGCGTTCTCTCGAACGTGGGAGCGTTGAAGATCCCGGCAGTACCCAAGCATCTCATCGTCGTCGGCGGCGGCGTCATCGGTCTGGAGCTGGGCTCCGTCTGGCGCCGGCTCGGCGCGAAGGTCACGGTGATCGAGCTGATGCCGACGATCCTCCCCGGCATGGACGAGGAACTGGTCAAGGACGCCGACAAGACATTCCGGAAGCAGGGGCTCGAGATTCGAACCGCAACACGCGTGGTGACCGGCAGTCGCACGTCGAACGGCGTTTCCGTCGAGGTCGAGAAGGACGGCGCCAAGGAGACGCTGGCCGGCGATTGCGTGCTCGTTTCCGTGGGGCGCCGGCCGTCACTGACCGGAATTGACGCCAAGACACTCGGACTCTCCCTGACACCGCGCGGGGAGATTCAGGTCGATCATCAGATGCGCACGAATCTCCCCAACGTGTACGCCATCGGCGACTGCGTTCCCGGACCCATGCTCGCGCACAAGGCGGAGGAGGAGGGCGTGGTTGCCGCCGAGGTGATCGCGGGCAAGCCTGCACAGATGCACTACAAGTCCATTCCGGCCGTCGTCTACACGTGGCCCGAGATTGCAGCTGTCGGCATGACCGAACAACAGCTCCAGGAATCGCATCGGGAATACCGCGCGGGCAAATTTCCCTTCTCGGCGAATGGTCGAGCGCGGTCGATGGGCGAGAGCAGCGGCTTCGTGAAGTTTCTCACGGACGCGCGGACCGACGAGCTGCTGGGGTGCCACATGATCGGACCGAATGTGTCCGAGCTCATCGCCGAGGTGGTACTCGGATTCGAGTACCGAGCGTCGGCGGACGACATCGGCATGACCGTGCATGCCCACCCCACCCTCTCCGAGGTGACGAAGGAAGCGGCGCTGGCCGCCCTCGGACGACCACTGCACATCTGATCTGTCCGGTGACCGGATACTTCGACGCCGCACCGCGTCCGCTGCGACCGGGCGAGTCGGAGGCCGTTCGCGGATTCGTCTGGGCCGCGCTCGGTGTGACGCCTTACGTGGATCGCGTTGCCGAGCTGCTGGATGCGGCGGAACACGCTGATCCCGAGTCTCGCGCGCTGGTGATCGAGCGCGATGGGACGATCGCGTCGCTCGCGTTGTTCGGGCCGGTGGCCGGTGCGGTCGGCGCGTGGCACCTGTACATGGTGCTGGTCGCCCCGCGACTGGAGCTGAAGGAAGTTGGTCGCGCGATGATCGACGCCGTCGTGAACGCGGTACGTCGCGAGGGCGGACGGCTGCTGGTCGCCGAGCTTTCCGCCGACGCCGCGCTCGGGCGCACGCTCACCTT
>DATFHG010000198.1:0-5809 GCA_035248725.1 Gemmatimonadaceae bacterium
ACGCTGTTCTATCGGCCGGAGTTTCTCGGCCAGCCGGTGAGCGCGTGGACGCACGCCGTGATGCGCGGACCGTCGGAGTGGACGGTGTGGGAGCGCGAGCTGTTCGCGGCCTTCACGTCGCGACTCAACCAGTGCGTCTTCTGAACCACGGCCCACGGCGCGGTCGCGTCGAAGGCGCTCGGCGACGAAGCGGTAGTGCAGGCGGTGCTGGACGACTGGCGCAGCGCGCCGGTCGAGCCGCGGCTGCGCGCGATGCTCGGCTTCATCGAGAAGCTCACGCTCACGCCGGAGGCGCTGACTGCCGCGGATGCTCGCGCCGTCCGCGACGCCGGGCTCAGCGACGCCGCGATCGAGGACGCGATCCACGTGTGTGCGCTGTTCAGCATCTACGACCGCCTCGCCGACTCGTTCGAGTTCGACGTCCCGGACCGGCGCGCCTTTGCTGCGTCGGCGGAGATGCTGCTCAGACGCGGATACGCGTAGAGAATGACAATCAGCGCGCTATCGCGCGGCGCTGCTCGCGGTCGAGCACGGGTGTCGCCCGCTGGCGGAGTTGCTCGAGGAGCTGCGGGTCATTGAACTCCCACCCCTGAGGGATGGGCGCCAGGCGGCGCTTCTCGGAGACGGACTCGAAACACAGCCATCCGTTCGCGAACGCCGTGTGCTGCAGGGAGCCGGTGAGTGCCGCTACCGCGGCATCGGATACAGCCGTCGTCGGAAGAACATCCCAGACCCGCCACTCCAAACCCGTGGAGTCGGTGAAGGCGCGCAGCATCGCGAGACCACCCGGTCGAAAATTGTTTTCCAGCCACACCAGCGATGAACGACGTGACGTGCCGCACACCGTGTGCCGGGCGCGTCGCGTCACCTCGAAAAGGCTCAGCCTGCGCGCAGCTCCCCGCGCGAAACGGCCGGAATCAGCCAGTCGGTGCGGTAGCGATACCGCACCTCGATCTCCGCCATGTGATCCACGAGCCTGGCGAACTCGTCCTCGCCGAAATCCCCGCACACCCGTTTGATGCGGTCGGCGATCTCCTGGCGCGCTGCATTCAGCGCGACCTCGGTATCAAGGCGTCCCCTCGGCATGCCTGCGTGTTTCGCAGACTGTGTGCCCTAAATTACCGAAACGCAAAACACCCGTGAAAAAAAATGCGCGTCGCCATTCTGACGGTTTCCTCGGCTGGAGCGCGCGGCGAACGGAAGGACACGTCGGGCGACGCGATCGAACAATGGGTGCGCGACCGCGGTCATCAGCTGGCGGCGCGACAGCTGGTGAGCGACGACGTCAACGCCATCGTCGCGCGCCTCCTCGAGTGGTGCGACGGCGATCGCGCCGATCTCGTGCTCACCACCGGAGGCACCGGCCTCTCACCCACCGACGTGACGCCCGAGGCGACCGCGGCAGCCATCGAGCGTGACGCGCCCGGCGTCGCGGAGTGGCTGCGCGTCAGCGTGGTGCAGCGCTTTCCGAAGGCGGCGCTGTCGCGCGGACGTGCGGGAGTCCGGAACAGGACGCTCATCGTGAACCTGCCGGGCTCACCGTCCGGTGTCGCCGACGCGCTGGCCGCGCTGGACCCGATCGCCGAGCACGCCGTCGCAGTGCTTCGGGGAGAGGTTCGAGATCACAAGTAGGTCGTGGGTCGCGGGTCGTGGGTCGCGGGTCGTGGGTCGTGGGTCGCGGGTCGTGGGTGTTTGCTACGGCTGCGCCTGCTGACGCGACCCGTGGTCATTCGTCATCGAAGTGAAGGTCCGGCCGCCTCTCACCCGCGGCCCAGGACCGAATACCCACGACCCGAGTTGCTGATGTTCCAGAAGTCCTTCCGCCTCGCCGCGCTGCTCATCCTCGTCGGATGCGCGCACTCGCGCTACCAGTATCGGCCCGTCCAGGAACCCACCGTGTTCCAGCAGGGCTACGTGCGCACCGCCGGCCTGCACGGTCGCGTCACAGACCATGTCGTGGTCATCTCCATCGACGGCCTGCGCGCGGACGCGGTCGAGAAGTTCAACGCGCCCACGCTGCATCGCCTGATGCGGGAAGGCCGCTACTCGCTCACGGCGCAGACCATCCCCACGAGCCTGACGCTCCCGTCACACACGTCGATGCTCACCGGCGTCGGCGCCGACCAGCACCACATCACGTGGAACTCGGACAAGACCAGGCAGTTCGGCTACGTGAAAGTGCCGACGGTATTCGGCCTCGCCCACTCCGCGGGGTTTGCGACGGCGGCGTTCTTCTCGAAGACGAAGTTCCATCACCTCGAGGTGCCGGGCACGCTGGATTTTGCGCGCGCGCCGACGAGCGACATCCGCTCGCCCTGGGGTGAGGAGCGCACCACGGGCTACGTCGAGGAATACCTCAAGAACGCGAACCCGAATCTCCTCTTCGTTCACCTCGCCGAGCCCGATTTCATCGGCCACAACTTCGGCTGGATGGGGCACATGTACGGCAACGCGGTGCGCGAGGCGGACCTCGGCGTGTCACGCGTGTTGCGCGACGCCGACGAACGCTTCGGCCGCGGCAACTACACCCTCATCGTCACCGCGGACCACGGTGGACACAAGAAGTCGCACGGCACCACGCAGGCGGTCGACATGACCATCCCGTGGATCGTGTGGGGGCAGGGCGTGCAGCAGGGTGCGCCGCTCAGCGGCATCAAGACGATGGACACCGCGGCGACCGTGATGTGGCTGCTCGGGCTCGAGCAGCCGTCGAACTGGGTCGGCCGGCCAGTGACCGGAGCGTTTCAGGCGGCGTACGTAGAGCGGTAGAGCGGTGGAGCGGTGGAGCGGTAACTGCGCCCACCGCTCCAGCACTCACCACAAATCCGTCCCCACTCTGAGCACGAAGTTCACGCCGGGATTCGGCGCAAACTGTTTGTACCGCGAGAGGAAATCCCGGTACTCCACGTTCCCCAGATTGCGCACGTCGAAGTCCACGCGATAGACGCGGCCCAGCAGCGCGCGCTCGATCTCCGTGTCCACGTTGATCAGCGTGTACGCGTCGGTGGGGAAGTCGTCCGGATCGAGGCGCGTCTGCTTCGCAACGTGCACCACCTCGAGTCCCAGCATCCCGCGCTGCGCCCAGCCGAGTGAGGTGCCGCGCAACTCGGCGCCGAGCACGGTCCGCGGCGCGGGCATGAGCGGCAACGGCGCGTTGGTCACGAGGTTCTCGCCGCGCACGAAATCGTGCTGCGCGCGCAGCGTCAGCGGACCGGTGACGTTCGCTTCGATCAGCGCCTCGGCGCCGCGGAGCTGCGCGTCGGACGCCACGTGCCGGAACACCTGCAGCCCGTTCACCGTCTGCGTGGTGGGCTGCACGTAGATGAAGTTGTCGATGTCGTTCTGGAACCCCGTGACCTCCGCGCGCAGCCGCGCGGCGTTCCAGCGCAGCGATACGTCGGTGTTGCGGCTCTTCTCCATCTGGAGCCGCGGGTCGCCGATCTCGTAGCGCGCCTCGGCCAGGTGCGGGCCGTTGGCGTAGAGGTCGAACACCGTGGGCGACCGCCACCCCATGCCCACGTTCGCCATGAGCGCGAGGTGGGACGTGGGGGAGAGAACCACACCGCCGTGGCCGATCGCGGCGCTGTAGACCCGCTCGTCACCGGACATCTGCAGCTGTGCGTTCGGGTCGGCCCTGAGGGTGCGGCCCTCGATGCGGCCGCCCACCAGCACGCGCAGCATGCGGCCCGCGTCGAACTGCTCCAGCCCGTAGACCGCGCTCGATGTGATCGTCGCGCTCGGCACGAGGAAGATCGGGCCGCGCGAGTCGTTGCCCTGCCACATGCCGGACACGCCGACCGTCGCGGTGCCGCGCGTTCCGGTGGCGAGATGCCCTGTCACGTCGGCCGTGGCCGTGTTGAGGAGCAGATCGAATGCTGTCGATTCCTGTCCCGGAGGCGGCGGCGTGCACGTCGTCTGCCCCGGAGGCGGCACGCAATCGTCGGATACTTCCATGAGCGAGTGCCGCTGGAACTGCGCGCGTCCCTCGAGACGGAAATCGTCCCACAGGTGGCTGCCAGTGAGCTGCACGCGATCGTCGAGCAGCTTGCGCTCGGGTCCTTCGTCCGCCGCGCCGGGCACCGGCGCCGGACCGTTCACCTCGAGCAGCTTGAACTCGCCGCCGTAGTGCGACACGCGCATGGTGAGCGCGTGGTTGTTGCCGCGGTACGTGCCCGCGGCGTCCACGTTGGCGGAAAGAAATCCGGTATTGTCCACCTCGCCTACGGGCGTGTGGTAGCTGCTCGCGAAGCGGCCGGTGCCGAAGAGACGCCAGCCGAAATTGCCGGTGGCGCCCTCCAGATTCGCGGCGGAGCCGAGCTCGATGTTGTTGCTCGCGCCGTAGGCCTCGAGCGTCGCGTGCGTGAAGCCGGATCCGTCCGCGGAGAACGGCGTCTCCTCGGGAATGACGTTCACCACGCCGGAGAGGGCGTCGCTGCCGTACAGCACGCTGGCCGGCCCGCGGATGACTTCCACGCGCTCGGCGAGCCGCGCGTCGATGGACGGACCGTCCTCCTCGCTCCAGGAGTAATCCTCCAGCCGCGACCCATCGTGCAGCACGAGCACGCGCGGTCCGTAGAGTCCGCGCACCATCGGCTTGCCGATCTGGAGTCCGGTGCTCACATCGCGCACGCCCGGCAGCATGGTGATCGATTTCGCGAGCGAGATGCCCGCCTCGCGATGCACGCGATCGCCGGTCAGCGTGCTCACCGACATCGGCGCCAGAAACGTCTCGGTCGCGTTGCGCGTCGCGGTCACCGTGATCGGTTCCACCCGCAGCGGTGCGTCGCCCAGCGTGAGCGTCACCGAGGGGATCGCGGCGTCGAGCGTCAGCTGCCGCGCGACCGGAGCGTAGCCGATGCGGCGCGCGACGAGTGTGTACGTGCCGGCGGGCACGTCAGGAAAGGCGAAGCTGCCGTCCGGCTTGGTGGTCACTGCCTGCCGCGCTTCCAGCAGGGTGACGGTGGCGCCGGGAACCCCGTTGCCTCGGGCGTCGAGCACACGGCCCGAGATGGAGATCTGCGAGAGGAAAAACAGGAAGGCGAGGAGCATGAGATTCGGTTGGGCGTTCTGACACCAAAGTTACGCGCCAGACCGCCCAACCGCTCTACCGCTCGCTGTTCAACTCTTGATCAGCAGGGGTACGCTGCCCCCCGAGCTCTGGATGAGCCGCGCAAGGCTCTTCGCGTCGGACTCGGTCATGCGGATGCACCCGTGCGACGCGGCCTCGCCGATCGAGCCCGGGTTGTTGGTGCCGTGGATGTAATAGTCGGGCGCCTTGAAGTAGATCTTCACGCCCTGGATCGGATTGCTCGGCGCGCCGGGCGGCTGGGGCTTCTTGTTCTTGGCCCAGTCCACGTCCGGCGGGACCCACGCAGGGTTCCAGTCGATGTTGCCCGTGCGAAACGAGCCCTGCGGCGTGGGGTGCCCGGGGCGTCCGACCGCGACGCCATACGTGCGTGCGAGATGACCATTCTGGATCACCTGCAGCTGCCGGGACGAGAGGTCCACCACCAGGCGCAGCGGCGGCGCGTCCGTCGTGCTGCCCTTCAACGGCGACCACCACAGTATCGCGGGAACGACGGGAGCGAGAACGAGAAGCGCGCCGAGCCGTTTGCTGCGAGCGCTGAGTCCGAAGCTCATGCATCTACTCCGAGAGCGTCCGGGAAACAGATGGGCAAATGGCATTCCCCGAAGGGACGACAGGTGCAGATCCCTCGCTGACGCTCGGGATTACAACGCGGCGCGGGGTGACTCTTGACCCATCAAGTTTTCTTGTTACGATACAGCATGGCGACCGCGACCAGATTCG
>DATFHG010000199.1:0-26562 GCA_035248725.1 Gemmatimonadaceae bacterium
CAGGGTTGTTGCCGCCGACGGGACGGTCGCGTGACTGCGGAGGCGTTCCGGCTGCTGTTCGAGTCCAACGGCGAGGTACTGACACTGTACGTCGAGCGCATGGTCCGTTCGCCGCACGTGGCGGCCGATCTGGTGCAGGACGTGTTTCTGCGGCTGTGGCGCGGCCGCGCACAGCTCGACATTCGCGGTGACGTACGCGGCTACCTGCGACGCATGGCGCGCAACCGCGCGCTCGACTGGCTGCGGCGCGAGCAGCTCCGCGTTCAATGGGAGCGCACCGCGGAAGTCGAGGTGCGGGCGTGGTCGGAGAGCTCGACTGACCATGAACGATTTGCCTTGCTGTCGCAGGTCCTCGGCGAGCTTCTCGCAGCGATGCCCGAGCGGCGGCGACGTGTCTGCGAGATGCGATGGAACGAGGGGCTCGGACCCGCCGTCATCGCGCAGCGACTCGGGCTGTCGCTCAAGACGGTAGAGACGCACATCACGCGCGCTCTGAAAGACGTGCGGGCGGAGGTCGCCCAGCGACAGCTGGTGAGCTAGAGTGCGATCGTCAACGTCTGCCGGCCAGGCCGCAGCTCGCGCACGCGCCCGGCCCACTCGATCGCGCCGCGCATCGTGCCTGGCAGCGTGATCTCCGCGCGGAGGCCGTGCACGCCGATGCGCTCGAATCGCACCTCGACGTCCCCACTGGGAGTCGGGACGCGCCCTTCGGCGCGCCGGAGTGGACCCAGGGCAGGCGCAATGCGTACGGACTTGAAGCCCGCGGCCGCCGGCCGCACACCGAGAACGGTCGCGAGCAGACCATAATTCGGATGTGCCGCCCACGCATGCGAGTCGGAGCGCGTGGGCTCCGGGTTTTCGGGGGTCGATGTCAGACCGAGCCGCAACATCTCGCGCCAGGGCGAGAGCTGTTCCACGTATCGGTCGCCGAGCCCCGCCTTCTGCAGCGCCTCGAACACGTAGAAGCTGAAGTAATAGGTGGCGCGCACGAGCGTCGTATCCGACAGGACATGCTCCATCACCTCGCGCTGCTGCGCGTCGGGAATGGCGTTCGCCAGAATGGCGAGCACGTTTGTCTGCTGGCTGAAGGCTTCCCTGCCGACCGCGTCGCGATACAGACCACGCGTCGCACTCCATCCTTGCGCGCGCGCCGCGGCAATGACCGAGTCCGAGCGGGAGCGGTACTCGCGTGACACTGCCGGTGAACCGAGGTCCCGTTCCAGCGCCGCCGCGCGCTGCAGCGCGTACGCATACAGCAGCGAGATCGTCACCGAGTGTCCATCGAGGGCGCCGGGAGGTACGCCCCATTCCCACTGCGGAGCCCAGTCCATGTAATTCCAGTACGGCATCGCGCCGAGCAATCCGGCGCTGTCGATGCGCCGCGCGTACCAGTCCAGGATGCCGCGAATCCCCGCGAGCCGCTCGCGCACGAAGGCCGGGTCGTCGCGCAACATATGGTAGTCGTCGACCATCGCGACGTAGATCAGTGAGAATGGCGGAATGATCTGCGGCAGCGCCGATGGATATCGGCTCATCGTCAGCCCTTCGGGAATCCGCGACACGTCGAAATGCTCGATGGCCTGGCGCGCCAGGCGATCGTCCCCCGACACATACATCGAGATCAACGCCTGGATGCGTGTGTCGCCGACGTACTGGAGCTGCTCGTAGTACGGCGTGTCCATGTACGTCTCGAACGCGCCGATGCGCGCGCCGTTCCAGTCCATCCGCCAGACATCGGCGATCCACGTCGAGTCGCTGACGAAGCGTCCTCGCTCCCGGAGCGGATAGGCCGTGAACACGCCGTGAAAGTCGACGAGGGTGAGCGGCGCGTCCCCCGTCTCGACGTCGAGCTGCACATAACGGAAGGAACGCCAGTACAGCGGCCGGAATACGCGGTTCGTTCCCCCATCCGGACGAAAGACGTCGCGCACGCCGATCACGTGTCTGTCGTCGATGTCGTTGCGGTTCCCCTTTGCGCCGGCCGAGTCTTCCAGCGCTTCCGCATAGGTCAGCGTCACGGTGGCGCCGGCTCCGCCGGTGGTCGTCAGCACGGGGTACGCGTTCGTCGTGTGCGATTGATCCACCAGGAGCGACGCGTGCGAGCGCGCGGGAACGACGATAGGCGCACCACCGAGAAGAAAGCGGTCGTCGGCAGCCGCCCCGCTCGAGCGCCGCACATGCGCGAGCCGCTGCTCCGTCTCGTCCATTGACGGAATGCTGCGCGGTGTCAGCTGCCACCCGACGATCTCGCCCGTCGTCTGGCCGACCGTGGCGCGCGCGTGAAACATTCCAACCACCGATCCGCCCCGCGGCACGTCGAACGCGGCCAACGGCGCCGCGGCGCCGCGGTCGGCCTCGACGACGGCGACCCATCGCGAATCGTCGAACTCGGCGAGCTCCCAGCCCCACGGATAGCGCGCGCCGTCGACCATCTCTCCGGGCACCGCGGCGTAGTAGTTGTGGACCGTCGCGTTGGTGATCAGGATGGGCGCGTAGGCGGAGTCTACCAGGAGCTTCCAGCCTGGTCCGGTGTTGGCCAGAGCCGCCGAAACGCTGTCGTCGCCCTGCAGCAGAAAGCCTGTCCGAAAGGAGTGCTGCGCCACCGGACGTGCGCCGCCCCAGTTCCACACGACCGCGCTGACGACGTTGCGACCCGGCTTGAGGAGCGGCGCGATGTCGATGGTCTCGTAGCGCCAATGGGGCACATCCGATCGCTGTGGCCCGGACGACGCCAGCGCGCCGTTCACGAACAGCCGATAGCGGTTGTCCGCGGACACGTGGACGACGAAGCGAATGGGAGGCTGCCGCAGGTCAAAAGCGTGGCGCGCGTGAAAAACCAGGAAGGAGTCCGGCGGCACGTTCGCGGGCGCGATCCACGCAGCGGGCTGTGCTCGGTTGAACACGGATTCCTGCGCCCGCACAGCGGTTGCGAGCGCGCCCATCAGCAACGCGAGTTCTGCCGTGCGGTTCATCAATTGCTGCGCTCGCAAATGAATGTGATGCCTCTCACGAATTCGAAACATTTGTTCTTGCCCATAGTCCTTTTCGTACTTAGCGTTGTCTCGCTTTGCCGACGCTGGCACTGCGACGTTGTTGCACCCCGACGCCGGGCCCGGACTCGCTCCAGGACGGCGGACCATTACCTGGAGTGGTTCCGCATGAAGGTCAGAAATATTGCTGTTCTCGGTTCGCTCGCGATTGCGGCGTGCGCCGAGCCTCCCGTCAGCCCCGCCGCGACGTCCAGGATGGACGCGTGGTCTGGCAACGCCGCCGTTCAGACGGACGCTGAGAATGTGGCGTACAGTTCCGTTCTGGCGGACATGAACGCGCAGTTGCGTGCCGCGAAGGCGGGCGTGCAGATCAACAAGGCGGAGCTGCTCGTTGCTCCCGACGGCGCGCAGAACGCCACGCTCCTGATTGCGGACGATCGCACGCATGGCACCGGAGTCGAGTTCGTGAACCGCGATCCCCGTCGTGGCGGCCACGCCGGCGTCACGTACGCGCTCGCCCTGGGCAACGCTCCCTGGAAGGTTCGCCCGTTCACGCGAAATCCTGACGGCAGCAATCTGCATCAGGTGGATCTCGCACAGATGGCGGCGCAGATCCAGGAAGGCGTCGGTGCTTGGCGCGACCGGACGTGCTCGGATGCTCCGATCACGGAAGTCAGCGTTCCCGCGGGCGTCGACGTCGACCAGCTGGACAACCTGGTCTTTGGCCAGCCGCTCACGGGCTACCAACCCTTTGTGGCGGACGTCGTGGAAGGTGGATGGCTGCCGTCGTCCTTCTTCACCGCGATCGCGCAGGGGCCCGCGGGCAACTCCATCATCGGCGTGACGTTCACCTTCCACTTCACGAATGATGATGACTCGGCGACCGACGTCGACAACAATGGCGCCGCTGATGCCGCGTTCGCGGAGATCTACTACAACTCGCGTTTCGCCTGGGGTAACACGCAGGCGTTGAACGTGGTGGACTTCTATTCCATCATCACGCACGAGACGGGTCACGCGCTCGGGCTTGGCCACTTCGGCAAGGTGTTCGTGGCCAGCAACGGCCTGAACCCCGACGGCACGATCAAGTCCCTGGACGCGATCAAGTACGCGCCGAAGGCGATGATGAACGCTGTCTACGTCACCGGCCGCAGCGAGATCGCGGGCACGGACAACAGCTCCTTCTGCCAGATCTGGGCAAGCAAGAACTAGCACGACCCCGCAGCAACGAAAACGGCGCATGCATTCGCATGCGCCGTTTTCATTGAGTGGAACCGGGAACCGCCCGGTCCAGCCGAACAGCAGTCACGAATAACGAGACGGGGAGTGATCAGTTGGAAGAGTCGAGTTCGCGCGATCCAACCGCCAATACTCGACTCCCTGACTAACCACTCCCCGACTGAAAACTCTCTACTCGCTCTCGAGCGTACCGGCGGGCCGAACTCTACCCCGCCGCGTTCACCATGTCGAAGATCGGCAGGTACATGGCGATGACCATGCCGCCGACCACGACGCCGAGGAAGACGATCATGACCGGCTCCATCAGCGCGAGCAGGCCGGAGACCGCGGCGTCCACTTCTTCATCGTAGAAGTCCGCGATCTTGCCGAGCATCTCGTCCAGGCCACCGGTCTGCTCGCCGACGTTGATCATCGAGATGACCATCGGTGGGAACACCTGCGACTTCTTCAGTGGCGCGGAGATCGTTTCACCACCGGCGATCGAGGCGCGCGACTCCATGATCGCGTCCTGGATGACGCGGTTGCCCGACGTCTTCGCCGTGATCTCGAGTCCATCGAGGATGCTGACGCCCGATCCGATGAGCGTGCCCAGCGTGCGCGTGAAGCGCGACACGGCCGACTTGCGGATCACGTCGCCCAGGACCGGCATCTTCAGCATCAGCCGATCGATGACGAGCTTGCCATCCTGCGTGGCGTAGTACTTCCGCAGCGAGTACACACCGGCACCGATGATGATGGCCATCAGCCACCAGTACGACTGCAGGAACTCCGACATGGCGATGACGATGCGCGTCGGAAGCGGCAGTGGAATGCCCGCTTCGCGGAACATCTTCACGAACGTCGGGATCACGAAGATGAGCAGCACCGTGATGGCGCCGGCCGCGACCGTCATGATGACGCCGGGATAGATCATCGCGCCCTTCACCTTCCGGACGAGGGCGTCGTTCTTTTCCATGAACACGGCGAGGCGCATGAGGATGGTGTCGAGAATACCACCCGCCTCGCCCGCGGCGACCATGTTGACGTACAGCTCGCTGAACGCGCCCGGATGCTTCCGCAGCGCATCGGCGACGGTGTTACCCGACTCGACGTCGAACACCACCTGCTTGGTGACGTCGCGCAGGTTGGGATCCTCGCTCTGCTCGGCGAGGATGCTCATGGCCTGCACGAGCGGCAGGCCGGAGTTGATCATCGTCGAGAACTGGCGCGTGAAGATGACGATCTGTCGGATCGGCACCTTGCCCGCCTTCTTCTTCTTCACCTGCTCGTCGATCTTGATGACGTTCAGCCGCTGTTTCTTCAGCTGGCTGATCGCCTCTTCGCGACTGGTCGCGTCGACGGTTGCGCTTTTCAGCTCGCCCTTGGCATCGCGAGCGGTGTACGTGAATGAAGCCATGTCCTGCGTCTCCTGAGTCGCTCTGACTACTTCTTGCCGGGCGCCGGAGCGTCGGTGCCGTCAAGTTGCATCCCGCACATGCGCGCGAGCTCCACCGGATCGCCCGACGCCCGCACGACCTCGTCCCACGAGACTTCGCGGCTCATGTACAGCTGGTAGAGTGCGTCGTTCATGGTCTGCATGCCGTGCTTCTTGCCGGACTGCATCATCGAATAGATCTGGTGAATCTTGTCGTCGCGGATCAGCGCGCGGATCGCTGGAGTACAGACGAGGATCTCTGCCGCCATGGCACGACCCCGCCCCTTCGCCTTCGGGAGCAGCGTCTGCGTAATGATGCCCTCGAGCGAGAAAGCGAGCTGAGCACGAACCTGCGACTGCTGGTGTGACGGGAAGACGTCGATGATGCGGTTGATGGCTTCCGCCGCCGAGTTGGTGTGCAGCGTCGCGAAGGCGAGGTGGCCGGTTTCCGCGATCGTGAGGCCCGCGGCAATCGTCTCGTGGTCGCGCATTTCGCCGATGAGCACCACGTCGGGATCCTGACGCAGCGCGTATTTCAGGGCGGCGCCGAAGCTCTTGGTATCCGAGCCGACCTCGCGCTGATTCACGATGCACTGCTGATGCTTGTGGATGAACTCGATGGGGTCTTCGATCGTGATGATGTGCCCCTTCATGCTCTTGTTGATGCGGTCGAGCATCGCCGCGAGCGTCGTCGATTTGCCGGAACCCGTCGGGCCCGTGACGAGGATCAGGCCGCGCGGCCGGTCGGAGAGATCGGCGATGACCTTCGGGAGCTTGAGCTCCTCGAAGCTTTTGATGTTGAACGGAATCTGCCGAATGACCATCGAGACGCAGCCGCGCTGCTTGAAGCAGTTGCCGCGGAAGCGCGCCAGGTTCTGGATGCCGAACGAGAAGTCCAGCTCGTCCTCCATCTCGAAGCGCTTCTTCTGGTTCTCCGTGAGCACCGAATACGCGAGCTGCATGGTGTCCTTCGGCTGCATCACGTAGTCGATCTTCGAGCTCTGGATGTCGCCGTCGATGCGCAGCTTGGGCTTCTCGCCCGCGGTGATGTGCAGGTCGGAGGCGCCCTTCTCGATGACTTCCTCGAGCAGGACCTTCAGGTTGAGCGTCTGGGGCGCGCCGGTCGGCGCGCCGCCCATCGGCGGTGCAGCGGTAGGAGCAGTCATTAGGCGCTCGTCTCTCGAATCATCTGTTCGAATGTGGTGATGCCCTTCATCACCTTCATCCACGCATCCATGCGGAGCGTGAGCATGCCATCGGCGATGGCCGTCTCCTTGATCTCGGTCGCGCCGGCGTTCTGCATGACGGTTTTGCGGACGTTCGGCGTCATGGCCATCACCTCGTAGACACCCTGGCGTCCACGCAGGCCCGAACCGCCACACTTGTCGCAGCCGCGGCCCTTGAACACCGGCACCTCGGCGAAGGTCGAATCGATCGTGAGGTTCTTGAGGTAGGGCATCGCCTCGGGCGTCGCCCGCTCCTTGGCCGAATCGAGCTGCTCCTGCTTGAAGCGCAGGTCCTTCAGCTTCGTCGTCGGCTTCACCTTGGCGGCCTCGTACTCCTCCGGCGTGAGCTCGACCTTCTCCTTGCAGTTCGAGCAGATGCGGCGGAGGAGACGCTGCGCCAGGATCAGGTTCAGCGCGGACGCGACGTTGAAGGGTTCCAGGCCCATGTCGAGCAGACGCGTCACCGTTTCAGGCGCGGAGTTCGTGTGCAGCGTCGAGAGCACGAGGTGGCCCGTGAGCGCGGCCTTGATGGCGATGCCGCCCGTCTCCAGGTCTCGGATCTCGCCGACCATGATGATGTTCGGGTCCTGCCGCAGGAACGCCTTCAGCGCGGCGGCGAACGTCATGCCGACTTCGTTGCGCACGAGCACCTGGTTGACCCCGTACATGTTGTATTCGACGGGGTCCTCTGCGGTCATGATGTTCGTGTCGATGCTGTTCACCTTGGCGATACAGGAGTACAGCGTCGTGGTCTTGCCCGAACCCGTCGGACCGGTGACGAGTACCATGCCGTACGGGTTCATGACCGCTTCCATCAGGTCCTTCTCGGCCTGTTTCTCGATGCCGAACTTCTCGAGGTCGAGCGTCAGGTTGCCCTTGTCGAGAATTCGCAGCACGATCTTCTCGCCGAAGATCGTAGGCAGCGTGGACACGCGGAAATCGATGACTTTCTGGCCGACCTTGAGCTTGATGCGGCCGTCCTGCGGCACGCGGCGCTCGGCGATGTTCAACTGCGACATGATCTTGAAGCGCGAGATCAGCGCGGCCTTCATCTTGAGCGGCGGCTTCATGATCTCCTGCAGCGCACCGTCGATGCGGTAGCGCACGCGGAGCTCATGCTCGAAGCACTCGAAGTGGATGTCCGATGCGCCGCGCTTCACGGCATCCGTGAGGATGCCGTTCAGGAGCTTGACGACCGGAGCGTCGTCGACAGCCGCTGCAAGAGCAGCGGCGGACATCTCTTCTTCCTTCTCCTCGACGACTTCGACTTCGGCGTCGTCGGATCCCTCCACCGTCTTGAGGATCTGCTGGAGCTGCGCCTCCGACGATTCGAAGATCTTCTCGAGGACGTTGCGGATGGTGAACTCGCCCGCGATGACCGGGAAGATGTCGTAGCGCGTGATGAACTTGAGGTCTTCGACCACGCCCATGTTGGTCGGATCGGCCATCGCGACCGTGAGCGTGCGTCCGTCGCGCTTGAGCGGGAGGACAAGGTTCTTGATCGCCATCTCGCCGGGAATGAGCTTGGCGATCTTGGGGTCGACCTCGAACTTCGACAGATCGACCGCGGGCATCTTGAACTGCTTCGCCAGCGTCTTGGTGAGCTCGATCTCCTGCACGAAGCCCAGCTTCACCAGGTTGTACCCGACGCGCGTGCCGTTCTGCCGCTGTTCCTGCAGGGCTTTCTCGAGCTGCTCCTTGGTGATCAGCCCCTCACGAATGAGGAGGTCTCCAATGCGCATGCCAGTCGCAGCAGGTGCGGCCATAATCCGGGCTGGTAGGGTAAGTCGAGCGAGGGCGGTGAGCCGGCCCAGAGACGTGGCCGGGGCGAGTCAAGCTGACCCCACGTAAGCTCGCTGTCAAGAACGGCTTAGCGCGCCTTTCGGGTGCGCGAACCGCGTGACTGGCGAGGTGTCTTCGAAGCTCCGCCGCACTCGTCACTTAGAGGACGGGGAGCGCCAGTGAACGTCACCAGCGGACGCAGCCGTTGGACCATCGAGACGCCGACGCCCGGAACGTCGCAGAGTGCCTCGATGTGACCGAAGGCACCCGACGAATCGCGATTCGCGACGATGCGTTGCGCGAGCGCGGGGCCGATGCCCGGCAACGCCTCGATCTCCGTCGCGGATGCGCGATCCAGATCGATGAGCGCGTTGGCGCTGCGCGGCGAGTCGGGCGCGGCGCCCCGGACGCCTGCGGCGAACGGCCGTCGCCCTCGCGTCCGGTAGCCGCGCTCGCGCACGGAGTCGACGCGCGCGAGCTGTCCGGCGAGTGCCGTGGTGTCCACCGGCACGACGCCGACGTCGTTGGCGCGCGACAGTCGCACGACGCTGCCCGACAACGCGACGATCGCGACGAACCAGAGCGCCTTCTTCTCACCGGTCGTCGGCACACGGCACTACATGCAACGTTCGCCGCTCGCGGCATCATCGCCGCGTTGCCGGTGGTAGCGATTCGCCGCGAATCAGCGCGTGACGAGCGTGAGGGCGACGTCGCCGACGATCTGCAGGCTCTTCGCGCTCACATGCGCCATGGTGTCCCCGGACGTGTGGTGCAGGTTGCGCTCGTCGCCTTCCTGGCATCCCGTGCCGCCGTCGGCGCAGTAATCGAGGTCGATGACGTCGATCACGTGCAGTCCTTTGCGGATCAGCGGCAGATGGTCGTCCGTGATGTCGGTCTTCACCTGCGCGATGAAGTACTGGTCGTAGCCGAGATCCCTGGCCGTGGCCCATACGCGCGACACCACCTCGGGCGCGGTGCGCACGGAGTTGCCCTCCTGATAGATCTGCAGCCCGCTGTCCCCGATCATGTCGAACAGCACGCCAAACATCGGGACGTATCCGGCGGGCAGGTGTGCGGCGAAATACTGGGAGCCGATGAGCACGTCCTTGTTCTTCGTCGTATCGCTCCAATCCTCGAACGTGCCCCAGTCCTCGCCGTCGGTGAAGAGGAGGTCGACGCCGACGTTCGGCGGCGTCTTCTTCAGCGCGTCCGCCAGGGCGACGAACAGGCCGACGCCCGCCGCTCCGTCGTTGGCGCCGTCGAACGAACGCTGTCGCGCGCCGAGGTTTCGATCCTGATCGGCGAAGGGGCGGGTGTCCCAGTGCGTGAGGTACAGGACGCGCTGCGTCATCGCCGGCCGGAAATGCGCCACGATGTTGCGCATCGGCAACGATACGCCGTTCGCGGTGCGGTGCGTCCATGCCTGGACATCGACGGAATCCGCGCGGGCGCGCATCTGCGCGACAATCCAGTCCCCCGCACGTTCGTGCGCCGGCGTCCCGGGCACCCGCGGCCCGAACGCGACCTGTGCGCGCGTGTACGCGAGCGCGCTGTCCCCACTGAACGCGGTCTTCGCGCCGCGAAAGCGATCGACGCTGCTGCCGCACGCCGTGATGCAGCCCGCGAACAGCAGCAACCACATACCCCGCGTCGCGCGAAGCGCAGGCACCGCACCGACTCTGCCGGGTATATTCACGGTCGGTGAAGATAATCGGCAGATACGTCCTGAAGGAGCATCTGGGCCCGTTCGTCTTCGCGTCCACCGCGCTGACGTCGCTGATGCTCCTGCAGTACATCGCGAAGCGATTCGGCGAGCTCGTTGGCAAGGGATTGCCAGCCGGTGTGATCGCCGAGTTCATGGCGCTCTCGCTTCCCTTCACGGTCGCGATGACGCTGCCGATGGCGGTGCTCGTCGCCGTTCTGTACGCCTTCAGCCGGTTGGCCGCGGAGAACGAGATCACCGCGATGAAGGCCAGTGGCGTCGGCATGCGCAGCGTGCTCGGACCGGTGATCATCGGCGGCATCGTGCTCGCGATGGGGCATCTCGCCTTCCTCGACGGCGTGTTGCCGGCGGCGAATCACCGGCTCGCGGTACTGCAGCTGGACATCTTCCGCACCAAGCCCACCTTCGCGCTGCGCGAACAGGTGATCAACCCGATCAAGGAAGGACAGTTGTATCTGCGGGCCGCGCACCTGGACAAAGGGTCGTCGCAGATGCGGGACGTGGTCATCTACGACCTTTCCGACCCGATGCGCCGGCGGACGATCGTCGCCGACAGCGGAATGCTCATGGTCGCGCAGAATCAGCAGGACCTGATTCTCACGCTGTATCACGGCTACATGGTCGAGGTTCCGAATACGCGGCCGGCCGAGCTGACGCGGCTGTTCTATCGGCACGACGAACTGCGCGTGCGCAACGTCCTCGGCGGATACCAACAGTCGGAAGCGAACACGGTATCCAAGAGCAACCGCGAGATGTCCATCTGCGAGATGCACCAGGCGATGATGGCCGGTGATTTCCAGGTGCGGACGGCGGACTACGAGATCGAATCGTTGCGCGCCCAGCAGCAGAACCGGCCCAAGCCGACGCGCCCCGCCCGCGGCCCGGGGTACGGTCTGTCGCGCGTGTACTGCGCGCTGCTCAAGGGGCTGCGACCGGCGGCGGCGCAGGCGCAGGCTCCAGCGCCATCGCAGCGGCAATCGGCGCCGCAGGGCGACAGCCTGGACGTGCGGCGCAAGGCGATCAGCAAGGGCGCTCAGGCGCTGCGGATGCCGCGGCCGTTCAGCTCCCGCGTCGACACGATCTCGCGGCCGCACAGCGCCCAGTCGGCGCAGCTGCTCGCGCAGGTGCAGGAAGCGGAGTACCGGCGCGCCGAAGCGGTGCGCGAGCGCAATGGCTACGACGTGGAGATCCAGAAGAAATTTTCGCTCGCCGCCGCGTGCGTCATCTTCGTCCTCATCGGCGCGCCGATCGCGCTGCGGTTCCCGCGCGGCGGCGTGGGACTCGTCATCGGCGTCAGCTTCGCAATCTTCGGCCTGTATTACGTGGGCCTGATCGGCGGCGAGGCGCTGGCGGAAAAGGGATACCTGCCGCCGTGGCTGGCGATGTGGGCGGCGAACATCATCCTGCTGATCATCGGCTTCGGGTTGGCGTCGCAGATGGGAAGCGAGGCGACGACCGCGCGCGGTGGCGACTTCCGCGAGATGATGGCGCTCGCGCGTCTGCGCATCTTCGGCTGGCTGCGGCGCATGGGTCTGCCGGTGGAGCGGCGACGGGCGTGAGCCGCGGACGTTCGCTCGGCGGTCCGCTGGACCGCTACGTCTTTCGCGAGTTCTGGAAGATCCTCGTCAGCACCGCACTCGGCTTCCCGCTGCTGCTGGTGATCATCGATCTCACGGACAACCTGGACAAGTATCTCGCCCGCAACCTGCCGCGCGGCGACATCGCGCTCAGCTACGTGTACTGGATTCCGGAATCGATGTTCATGGTGCTGCCGGCGGCGGTGCTGTTCGCGACGATCTTTTCCATCGGCGCGCTCACCCGGCACTCGGAGATCACGGCGGCCAAGGCATCGGGGATCAGCTTCTATCGTCTGGCGATGCCGATCTTCGTCGGGGCGGTGCTGGCGGCGGGGCTGGACCTCGTGCTCGGCGAAGTGGTGCCGGTGACGAACGCGCGGCGCAACGACCTGCTCGCCGAGGACAAGTTCCGCGGCACCACGACGCGCTACAACTTTGCGTTCGCCGGCGAGGGGGGACGCGTTTATAAGGTAGGAACGCTCAACACCGTTCAGCGACGGCTCGATGCCCTGCAAGTGGAGCGGCGCGGGAGCGGTGCGGACTACCCCACGATGCTCCTCACGGCCGATCATGCGTCGTACGATCGCGCGGGCTGGATGCTGGAAAAGGGACAGATGAAGCTCGTGGTGGATTCCGCGCCGGACTTCGCCGTGGAGTTCAAGCGGATGCGCGACAAGAATTTTGCGGAACAGCCCACCGACATGATGGCGAAGCCCCGCAGTCCGCAGGAGATGCGATTCCGCGAGCTGACGCGATTCATCCGCGCGCTCGAGCGGTCGGGGGGCGACGCGAATACGCTGCGCGTCGAGCGCGCGCTCAAGATCGCCATTCCGGTGACGTGCATCATCATCGCGCTCTTCGGCGCGCCGCTGGCGACGAGCACCCAGCGCGGCGGCACGGCGTATGGCGTCGGCATCAGCCTCGCGGTGACGGTCGTCTTTCTCATGCTCATCCAGCTCACGAAAGCGATCGGCGGCAAGGGACTGATGCCTCCGGACCTGGCCGCATGGGTGCCGAGCGCGATCTTCGCGGGCATCGGAGTCGTCCTCCTCGCCCGCGTGCGCACATGAGCTACTCCTTCCGGTATCCGCACACTCCCGAGAATCGGCCCACCGAAGCGTTCCCCGTGTTCCAGCGCACGGGCATCCGGTTCTTCCGCCGGGTCACGCAGTTCTGGCGCAATGTGTTCTACTCCATCGGCGCGCGCGGCTACTACATCAAGGACACGATGCGCGGCCTGCGCGAGTTCGACACCGTCGCGCACGAGACCATCCGGCAGATGCGCGTCATCGGTGTGGACTCGGTTCCGCTGACGGTCATCGTCGCGGCGTTCATCGGCGGCGTGATGGCGCTGCAGACGCGCTACCAGCTGTTCGCGGGCGTCGAGCTCTCCCTCGTGGGCCTCGCGACGCGCCAGGTGATCATTCTCGAGCTCGGACCGCTGATCACGGGCCTCGTGCTCACGGGACGCGTGGGTGCGCGCATGACCGCCGAGATCGGGACCATGCGCGTCACCGAACAGATCGACGCCCTCGAGACGCTGGCGTACGATCCGCTGGCGTTTCTCGTCGTCCCGCGGCTCATCGCCGCCACCATCATGCTGCCCGTGCTCACGGTGCTGGCCGACTCGGTGGGCGTGTTCATGGGCTATTTCGTCGCGGTGTCGTTCACCGACATCACGTCGCAGGATTTCATCGAAGGCGTCCGTCTCGCATTCGGCACCTTCCAGGTGGTGTACAGCCTGATGAAGGCGACGCTGTTCGGCGTCGCAATCGCTTTCGTTTGCACCTATGAGGGCTACATTACGAGCGCCGGCGCCGAAGGCGTTGGCCGCTCGACGGCGCGCGCGGTGGTGATCACCTCGGTGACGATTCTGGTGCTCGACGCCATCACCGCCTTTCTCTTCGCACCGTTCCTCCAGGCATGAAACGACGTGACGAAGTGACCGTTGGCATTCTGCTGACGGTCGCGGTGATAGTGTTGATAACCGGAACGCTGTGGCTGGTGCGCGGCGGCTTGCGGCGCGGCTATCCGCTGTACACGCAATTCCCGTGGGGCCAGAATCTGAAGCAGGGACAGGCGGTACTCCTTGCCGGCGTCACCGTGGGGTTCGTGTCCGACGTGCGTCTGGATCAGCGCGGCTTTCTCGACGTCGACCTCTCGATTCAGAACAAGTACAAGGTGCCGACGACGTCCGTCGCCGAGGTGTATCCCGTAGGCATCTTCGGCGACGTCGCCGTGGCACTGAAACCGTCGAGTCCGAGCCAGGTGTTCTTCCGGCGCGGCGACACGATTCCCTCGAGACCGGCCACCGGCGGCCTCGATGCGCTGCAGGCGCGCGCGGATACGATCACCGGCTCGCTGAGCCGCGTCACGCGCGCGCTCGAGACGGAATTCATCCAGACCGGCGGTCTGCGCGACCTGCGGCAGACGGTCGCATCCGTGAATCGACTCACGCAGCAGATGTCGACGATGATCGCGGAGCAGAACCGCAACATGTCCGCCACGCTGTCGTCGATGCGCGGCGCCGTCGACTCGGCGCAGATCGCCAGAACCCTCGCCAGCTTCCGGACCACGAGCGCCAGCGCCGACTCGCTCATGCAACGTCTGTCGTCGAACACCACGCAACTGCAGGCGATCCTCGCGCGCCTCGAGCGCGGCGACGGCACGGCCGGCAAGCTGATGACGGACACGGCGCTGTATCACGACACGCGCGCGCTGCTCGTGCACATCGATTCGCTCGTGAGCGATTTCAAGCAGAACCCCAAGAAGTACATCAACGTGCGGATTTTCTGATGCCGGCGATGGACCTCGTGTTCGTGGCGTGCGCGCTGGCGTGCACCGTCGGTCACGTCGCGATTCTCCGCTCCGTCGTGCGCA
This sequence comes from Gemmatimonadaceae bacterium, assembly GCA_035248725.1. Lineage (GTDB taxonomy): Bacteria > Gemmatimonadota > Gemmatimonadetes > Gemmatimonadales > Gemmatimonadaceae > DASPMP01. Next base: position 14,832 of record DATFHG010000199.1, read on the forward strand.
GCCGGTCGTCGACGGTGGAGCGCGGCGTGCCGCGCCCGCGATTGGGCGTCGAGATCGTCTGGGCGCTGGTGCCCGCGGCGGCGCTCGTCGTGCTGCTCACGTTCACATGGTCGCGGGTGCGGGAACGCTCGCGCGCAGCGCCGCCCGTGATCATGCAGGTGGCGCGGTGACCCTCCGTCGCCTGTCCACGGTTGCCGTCGTCGTCACGTATCTGCACCTGGTGTTCGGCGGCATCGTTCGCATCTCCGGATCGGGCATGGGGTGCGGCGACAACTGGCCGCTGTGCAACGGCGCCGTCGTCCCCGACCTGTCCAACCCGATCGTCGCGATCGAGCTCACGCATCGCCTGCTTGCCACGCTCGTGATCCTCACGATCGCCGCGCTCACGTGGACGGCGTATCGCCGGCGCGACGAGACCGGCGTGAGCGGACCCGGCGGTGTTCTGCGCGCCGCCACGACGGCCCTCGTCCTCGTTGTCGCCGTGGCGCTGCTCGGCATGGTCACCGTGAAGCTGGGCAATCGGCCGATCGCGACGGTCGCACACTGGACGCTCGCCCTCACCCTGCTCGGCGTCGTGCTCGCCACCGCTGCGCGGGCCGGAGCCTTCGGCGGCGATGCCGCTCGCGTGCACGGCGGTTCGGCACGGGCCGCGCGCTCGCTCGGCGCTGGCGCTGCGATGGCGTTCCTGGCGGTGGTGCTTGGAGGCCTGGTCGCGAAGTTTCCGGATGCCGCCGTGGCGTGCCGGAGCTTTCCGTTGTGCGGCGATCATGCACCGAACCTCGCCGCCGGTGCCGCGCACCTGCAGATGACGCATCGCATCGTGGCGTACGTGCTGTTCTTCCACGTGCTCGGCATCGGCATGGCCATCGGCCGGCGCGCGACGGAGGCAGCTGGTGTGAAACGCGCGGCGCGAGCCGCCATGCTACTCGTGCTCCTCCAGCTCGGGCTGGGCGCCGCGATGGTGATGGCGATGCTTCCGCCCGTGCTGCGGTCGTTGCATCAGGCCGTGGGGATCCTGGTCTGGATGACGCTGTTTCTCGGGACGTACCTGGCGCGCCTGGCGAGCGGCAGCACGCAGGCGACCCGCGAGGTGATCGCGCCTCGCGAGGCGGTGCGCGCGTGAGCACCGCGGTACGAACGGATACGGGAGTCCGCGCGCTGCTGCGCGATTTCGTCGCGCTCCCGAAGCCGAGGATCATCTCCCTGCTCCTCGTGACGACCATCGCGCCGATGTTCGTGGCGGGCAGGCCGTCGTGGGATCTCGTGCTCGTGGTCTTCGTGGGCGGCTATCTCATGGCGGGCGGCGCCAACGCGGTGAACATGTACCTCGACCGCGACATCGACGATCGGATGGCGCGGACGCGTCTGCGCCCGTTGCCGAGCGGACGCATGCAACCGCGCGAGGTGCTGACGTTCGGCCTCGTGCTGGCGACCGCAGCGACGTTCCTTCTCGCGCGATTCGCGAACGTGTTGACCGCGGCGCTCGCGCTGGTGGGTTTCTACGCGTACGTGTTCCTCTACACGCGGTGGCTCAAGCGCAGCACCCCGCAGAACATCGTGATCGGCGGCGCCGCCGGCGCGGTACCGCCGCTCGTGGGATGGGCGGCCGTGACGGGACGCGTCGATCTCATGGCCGTGTACCTGTTCGTGATCGTGTTCTACTGGACGCCACCGCACTTCTGGGCGCTGGCGCTGAACAAGCAGCGCGACTACGGCAAGGCCGGCGTGCCGATGGCGCCGCTGGTGTGGGGCGAGGCCGAGACCAAACGGCAGATGCTGTGGTACACGGCCATTCTGATCGCTCTCACCGTGCTGCCATGGACCATGGGCGCGCTGGGCGGTGTGTATCTCGCGAGCGCACTGGTGCTGGACGCGCTGCTGGTGCGCGGCGTCTGGCGTGTGGTTCGGGCCGCCGACTACGTCGCGCCCGCGTGGTCCGTCTACAAATACTCCCTGCTCTATCTCGCGCTGCTGTTCACCGCGATGGCGGTGGACCGGATGCTCGCCGTCATTTGAGCGCGAGCGTCGCGTCGAGGTGCGCGACGCCGGACGGCTGCACCACCACGCGCTGCGTCATCGGTTGCGCGAGCCGCTCGTGCCACACCTTGACGGTGTAGGTGCCCGGCGGCAGGCCGTCGATCTTGAACTCGCCCTTGTCGTCGGTGACAGCGAAGTACGGATGGTCGAACACCGCGATGTACCCGCGGGCGAAGCTGTGCTCCTTGCACCGGATTTCCACGATCCCGGGCTCGCTGGCGATCTTCTCGCTCGGCACCACCTGTCCTTCGTCGACGGTGCGGATATGCTCGATCGGCTCGCTGGCACCTTCACGGTAGAAGCTGATCTCGTGCGTCGCGTGGTCGCGGCTGAAGACGTTGATCGTCGATTTCGCGACGACGGCGAGGATGCGCGGCTCGAAGCGGCAATGCTCGATGGTGAGCGTCTCGCGACGCACGTCGGGGAGCGGCTTTCCCGATTCGATGCCGTCCACCCATACCAGCACGTTGGCCAGTGAACCGCCTTCGCTGTCCGTCTCGCTCACGGAGGCGCTGTCACCGCAGACTTTCGGATCGTTCTTCACGGCGACAACCGAGTCATGCGGCTCGCCCTGAAGCGCGAGCGTTCCCGAGATGACTCCCGTCGTGGAGGCGGCGGTCGGTTTATAGGCCTTCTTGTCGTCGATTCCGAGCGCGACCGTGCCACCCGCGGAGTCGACGATGCGTGCGTGGCCCGCGGGAACCGCCGCCTCGCCGTTGTCCGAGCAGGCGAGGAGCGTCGTGGCGAGCGCGACCAGGGAGAGCGATGTGAGCTTCATCGCTCGCGAAAAAAAGCAAGCGGCACGCCATCCGAACGACGGCGCCGGCGCGCGCGTGTTAACCCGCTACAATCAGATCGCGCTGATAGTTATCGGGCGTCACGACGGCGCGATCCGGCGTGACGTAGACGTTCACCTCGCTTCGCATCCCGATCTCCCCCGTCACGTAGATGCCGGGTTCGATGGAGAAGGCGACGCCCGGAATGAGGAGTCGCTCTTCGCGGGTCTCGAGGTTGTCCAGATGCGGCCCGCTGCCGTGGAGATCGCGCGGATCGATGCTGTGGCCGGTGCGGTGGGTGAAGTATTCGCCGAAGCCGCGGTCCGTGATCACCCGCCGGGCCGCGTCGTCCGCTTCCCCGCCCTTCACCGGTTCCTTTGCCGACACGCGCTGGGTCACGAGCGCGATGGCGGCGTCACGCGCATCGCGCACGGCGGTCCATACCTCGACGGCGCGCGGGCTGGGCTCGCCGAGCGAGGCCATCCAGGTCTGGTCGGCATACACACCGTCCGGTGTCTGCTCGCGCGCCCACAGATCGATGAGCAGAATGTCGCCGCGATTGATCGGACGCGGATTCGCGGACGACGGCTCGTAGTGCGGATTCGCGGCGTTCGCTCCCGCCGCGACGATCGGCCCGTGGTCGCAGAACAGCTTGTGTTCGCCGAAGCGGTCGAGGATCCAGCGCTGCACCTCGTGTTCGGCCAGCGGAGCGCCGCCGCGCGCGCGCTTGCCGGCGACGTTGATCGCATCGCGGGCGATCTGCGCGATCGCGGCCGCGGCCCGGCGATGCGACTCGACGTGCACCGGCAGCCACCCGGCGTAAAACCGCGTCACGAGCTCGCCGCTGGAGATCACCTTCGCGCCCGCCGCCTTCACCATCTCCAGCACGCCCGCTGGCACGCGGTCGAGGTACGGTACCGCGTCGCCGGGGGAATACTCCATCGCTACGGTCTTTCCTTTCACCAGCGTGCCCAGGTGCTCCTCGAGCGCGCGCCACGAGCTGTATTTCTCCTTCGGCCATTCCGCCGGCCACCGCTTCCACGGAGCCTGCTCGATGGCATGCGAGATCGCGATCGGTTTCCCCTCGCGCGGCACCATGGCGAAGATGCGGCGCGTCAGGAGGCCGTCCATGCCGAGCATGCCTGTCGCGACGGGATTGAGTCCGTGAAAATCGAAGAGCAGCCAGCCGTCGACCTTCATGTCGGCGAGCGCCTTCTGGATGGCGGGGAGCGTTTGTGGATTAAGCACTGGCCTCGAAGGTTTTCCAGTCTGCGCGCCACTCACACGTGCCGTCGCCGCGACCGGCGCAATGCACATGATCGACGGAGCCCACCCCGCCGACCATCAAGCCGAGCAGCTCGCGCAGCATGGCTTCATAGTACGCACATCCGATGCTGGCTGGCGCGGTATTGAGCGTGATGGATCGTGGGACTTCCAGCAGGACGTAGCCGCCGACGCGGCGCACGGTGCCGTTGGCGTAACGCTGCGCGATGCGGCGCGTGCGACGCAGCGCGAGCGGGCGCGCGATCACCGATGGCAGCAGCCGCAGGAGCCGTCGCGTCAGCGGGTTGATGGTCTTGTACGCCTCGCGGGCGAGGTAGCGTCCCGCGGCGCGAAACACGGCTTCGGCGTCGGGACGGCGGCCGATCAAGCGCGCGAGTGCCACCGACTCGTCGTGCGCGGCGCGTTGGCCTTTGCGCACGGCGTCCGTATAGCGCTTGATCTGCAGATAGACGGTGTCGCTCAGCCCCAGGCGCTTGTTGCGGAGCTCGTCGACGAACTCGGAGTCCAGCTCTTCGGGGGTGTCTACGTCCCGGACCGCCTCGAGAAGGCTGAGGGGCAGCAGTGCGTCAACGGTGGCCAGCATTCGGGGGAAAGCTCGCAGGGTGGGATGTGCTTTTCCAGAGAGCTATCGTTGAACGATGTTCCCGTTCGTCGCCGGACTTGTTGCCGCCACGATCGTGTCGCTGCTCGCGCGGCGCGCGGGTGCGCTGTCGCCCAGCGGCGCGGCGGCTGCAACGATCTGTGGCACGCTCGCGGTCGCTGCCGGATGGGATTGGGCGGCGCTCCTGATCGCGCTCTTCGTGACCTCGACCATGCTGGGGCGCATTCAGCGACGGGTTCGCGACACCCGTCTGTCCGGCCGCGTCGCGAAAGGGGGCGCGCGCGACGCCATGCAGGTCGTCGCCAATGGGGGTGCGTTCGTGATCGCGAGTGCGGGGTACTGGCTGCATCCGCATGTGCTGTGGCAGATGCTCGGCGCCGGCGGACTCGCGGCGTCGACGTCCGACACCTGGGCCACGGAGATCGGGACGCTGGCGCGCGCCGAACCCCGGTCCATCCTGAACGGCCGGCGGGTAGTTGTCGGTACATCGGGCGGCATCACGCTTCAGGGATCCGTAGCGGCACTCGCGGGCGCCGCGTTCATCGCGACGTTAGCCATCGCGGTGCGATGGCCGATGCGCGCCGCTGCCGCCGCGCTCGTCGGCGGCGTGCTCGGATGCCTCGTCGACTCCCTGCTGGGCGCCTCCGTGCAGGTGCGGCGCTGGTGTCCAGCATGCGCGAGCGCCACGGAGCAGGATGTGCATCGCTGCGGCACGCCGACGCATGTGACGGGAGGTTGGCGATGGCTGAACAACGACGTGGTCAACGTGATCAGCAGCGCGTGCGGCGCGGCTGCGGGTGCGTGGCTGGCGTGAGATGGACGACGTTCTGATCGTCGGCGCGGGTCCGGCTGGAGCGTCCACGGCGTTCCAGCTCGCGCGGCGGGGGGTTCGCGTGCGCGTGCTGGACCGGGCGCGATTTCCCCGACCCAAGCCGTGCGCGGAGTGTCTCAGTCCGCAGGCGTCGCGCATTCTGGCGGACATGGGCGCGCTGTCCGAGCTCGAGTCGATGGGCGCGCAGCTGCGCGGCATGATCGTCCGCGCGCCGGCGGGACGCACGGCGCGCGGAGATTATGAGGCGGCGCACGGATTCCGTCCGTTCCGGATGCGCGGCCTGTCGATTCGTCGTGAACAGCTCGACGTGGTCCTCGTCGACCGCGCCCGCGCGGCCGGCGCGACGATCGACGAGCGGGCGCGCGTCGCCGGCATCATCACGACCCCGTCGACCGCCGTGCGCGGCGTCGAGGTGCTGCGCGATACGGGCACACGCCGCGACATCAGCGCGCGCATCGTCGTCGGCGCCGATGGCCTGCGCTCCGTCGTCGCGCGCCGGCTGCGGCTCACCCGCACGGCGTTCTGGCCGCGCCGCATCTCGCTCGTTGCGCACTATCGCAACGTGTCCGGCGTGTCCGACTACGGCGAGATGCACATCGAGCGCGACGGCTTCGTCGGCATCGCGGATGTGGGCGACGGCGTCACGACGGTCGCCGCCGTGTTTCCCGAACAGCGTGCGCGCGAGATGTCGCTCGATCGTGTGGCGTTTCTCGATACGTGGCTCGCCGGGAGGCCGCATCTGCGCGACCGATTCGCCCATGCGACGCACGAGGGCGGCGTCGTCGCCGTGGGACCCTTCGCGTCGCAGACGCGGCGCGCCACGCACCCCGGGGCGATCCTCGTCGGCGACGCGGCGGACTTCTACGATCCGTTCACCGGCGAAGGCATCTACTCCGCGTTGCGCGGCGGAGAGCTCGCGGCGGAGGCCATCGTCGGCGTGCTGGAACGGCCCGACGCGGAAGCCGACGCGCTGGCGCACTACGACGAGGCGCGACGCGCGGAGTTCGGCGCGAAATGGCGCGTGGAGCAGCTGATCGCGCTGGGCGTCGCCATACCGGCGGTCGCGAACCGCGCGGTGCGGTCGCTGGCCCGCGACAAGCGTCTGGCGGATCTGCTCGTGGGCGTCACCGGCGATTTCGTTCCGGCGCGTCGGGTGCTCGCGCTTGACTACCTTGCACGCCTGTTCGTCCTCCCCGCGCCCACCGCATGGCAATAAATCCCGACGAGTTCCGTGCCGCGCTTGGCCGCTTCGCGACTGGCGTCACGATCCTGACGACGCGCGACCGCGACGGCCGCGATCATGGCATGACGGTGAGCGCATTCGCCTCCGTGAGCCTGGTGCCACCGCTCGTGCTGGCGTGCATCGACCGCGGCACGGACATGTACGAGGTGATCCGGACGGCCTCGCACTTCGGCATCAGCGTGCTGGCCGAAGGTCAGGAAGCGTTCTCCCGCCGCTTCGCGGAGCTTCCGTCGGGTGGCGCGCGCTTCGACGGCATCGGGTACACGCGCGCGGAGAGCGGCGTGATCCTGCTGGACGACGCACTGGCGCACCTCGAGTGCCGGCAGGTGGGCCGCCACGAAGCGGGCGATCACGCCATTCACCTGGGCGAGGTGGAGTGGGTGTCGTATCAGCAGGATCGTCCGCTGTTGTACTACCGCGGCGGCTACGCGCAGATGGAGCGCTAGGCGCATGCTGGGCACGCCCGCGCGCCGTCGCGGCGTCGAGTTCCTGGACGATCCGCGTACGGAGCCGACGGTGCGCGAGCGCGCCATGGCCGACGTCGCGCGGTCCAATCGCCTGTTCGGCGGCACACGGTCGGCGACGCGAGCGTTGCGCACGCTGTACGTGCGTCTCGCGCCGCGCGCGACGCTGCTGGACGTCGGCACCGGCATGGCGGACGTGCCGACGGCCGCTCGGGCCGATGCCACGGCTCTCGGTGTACGCCTCGAGGTCTTCGGCGCCGACATCGCCGCCGATCTGCTGGCCGTCGCACGCGCGCGCCTCGACGCCGCCGTCGCCGCCGACGCGATGCGGCTGCCCTTCGCGACCGGATCCGTGGACGTTGTCACATGCTCGCAGATGCTGCACCATTTCCTCGACGAGGACGCGCGCACGGTCATCGCCGAGCTGCACCGAGTGGCCCGGCGATTCGTGGTGATCGCCGACCTGCGCCGCAGCTGGGTCGCGGCCGGCGGATTCTGGCTGGCAGCGTTCGGCCTGCGCTTTCATCCGGTCACGCGCCACGACGGCGTCGTCTCCGTGATGCGCGGCTTCACCGCAGCCGAGCTTCGCTCGCTGGTGCGCGATGCGACGGGGATCACGCCGCTGGTCCGCCGCGACGCGTTCTGGCGGCTCACCGCGGTGTGGCCGAAGGCCGCGGCATGACGCTGCGCGCCTCGAACGCACTGGGATCCATGCCGACGACCGCGCGCATGCGGACGGTGGACGAACGCCTGGTGCGCGCGCCCGCGGATCGGATGTTCGCGATTGCCGCGGACGTGGAACGCTGGCCCGCACTGCTGCCACACTATCGCTACGTTCGCTTCCGCGAGCGCATGCATGGCACGGGGGTCGTGGAGATGTCCGCCAACCGCCCGTTCGGATTCCTGCACTGGCCCACGTGGTGGGTATCCCTGATGGAGATCCAGCACCTGGCCGGCGCGACTCAGCCGGTGATCCGTTTCAGGCATATCGAAGGGATTACCCGCGGCATGGACGTGTCATGGACCTTCGAGCCGGTGACCAATGGGACGCGCGTCACGGTTCTTCATCTATGGAATGGCCCATCGTGGCCGATCGTCGGCGCGACCGCCGCGCGTGTCGTGATCGGGCCCGTGTTCGTGCACGGCATCGCATCGCGCACGCTGGAAGGGCTCGCGCGCGCGGCGGAGGGTGACCAGAATTCATCGCCAGCAACAGGGGAGTCGTAGCCAGATGCAGCAGCGTCGCAGAGTCGTGATCACCGGTATCGGTGCGATCACACCCATTGGCATCACCGCCAACGAGATGTGGAACGGCCTGCGCACGGAGCGGTCGGCAATCCGGAATCTCACGCGGTTCGATCCGACACCGTTCCGGAGCCACAACGCCGGTGAGGTGCGTGATTTCGACGCCGGCGATTTTCTCGATCGCAAGCGCGCCAAGCGGCTGGACCGGTTCGGTCACTTCGCGGTGGCGTGCGCTAAACTGGCGCTCGACGACGCGCGCATCGATCTCGCCCGGGAAGATCGCGAGCGTATCGGCGCGACGATGGGCTCGGCGCTCGGCGGGATCAGCTACGCCGAGGAGCAGTTCGGCATCTTCCTCACCGAAGGCATCGACCGCGTGCAGCCGCAGCTCGCGCTCAACGTCTTCGTCGGCGCGGCGAGCTGCAACGTGGCGATCGAGTTCGGGTTGCAGGGGCCGAACAGCACGAACGGCATGAGCTGCGCCTCGGGCACGATCGGCATCGGCGACGCGTTTCGTCTCATCCGCGACGATTACGCGGACGCCATGGTGTGCGGCGGCGTCGAAGCGCCGCTCATGCCGCTCTGTTTCGGTGCCTTCACCATCATCCGCGCGATGTCGACGCGCAACGAAGACCCGGAGCACGCGTCACGGCCGTTCGATCGCGGCCGCGACGGGTTTGTCATGGGCGAGGGCGGCACCGTGCTCGTGCTCGAGGAATACGAGCGGGCCAGGGCGCGCGGCGCGCACATCTATGCCGAGGTACTCGGCTTCGGCAACTCGAACGACGCCCATCACATGACGGCGCCGCGCCCGGACGCGTCGCAGGCCGCGCGCGCGATGCGCCTGGCGCTCAAGGATGCCGACGTGCAGCCGCACGACGTGAAGTACGTGAACGCGCACGGGAGCTCGACGCCGCTCAACGACCCGACGGAGACGCTCGCGATCCGGCAGGTATTCGGCGATCACGCGAACACGCTGCAGGTGAGCAGCACGAAGGCATACTACGGCCACGCGCTCGGCGCGTCGGGCGCCTTCGAGATCGCGATCTGCGCCATGGCGCTGGAACGCCAATGGCTGCCGCCGACGCTCAACCTCGACGAGCCAGGTGACGGGTGTGACCTCGACTACATCCCCAAGCGGGGACGCGAAAGCGACGTGGAGTTCGCGCTCAGCAACTCGTTCGGCTTCGGCGGCATCAACGCGGCGGTGGTATTGCGTCGCGCAGAGTAGACTGGCAGGCGGCCTCCCCACTCTCTCCTCTATCCTTTCCCTCCATGCGCGACTCCCTGCGGCACTTTGCCGCCGAATTCGTGGGAACCTTTGCCCTCGTATTCGTCGGCGGTGCGGCGATCATGGCCGCGGCCGCGACGCAGACGTCGGCCGGACTCGTGTCCGTGGCATTCGCGCACGGAATCATCCTCGCGGTGCTCGTGAGCGCCACGATGCGCATCTCCGGGCATCTCAACCCGGCCATCACGATCGGCTTCCTCGCGGCACGCCGCATCGAGCCGATGATGGCGGGTGTCTATGTCATCGCGCAGATCCTCGCATCGATTCTCGCGGCGTATGCGCTGAAGGCATTGCTCCCGGACGCCCTCACGAGCGCGACGCGACTGGGCGGACAATCCATCTCGCTCGAGGTGTCGGCGGGTCAGGCCATCGGCCTCGAGGCCATCGCGACGTTCTTCCTCGCGTTCGTGATTTTCGGCACCGCGGTAGATCCACGCGCGCCGCGCATCGGCGGACTCGCCATCGGTCTGACGCTCACGGCGTGCATCCTGGCCATCGGACCCTTCACGGGCGCGTCGCTCAACCCGGCGCGGTCATTCGGTCCCGCCGTGGCGAGCGGCATCTTCGAGGGGCAGGCCGTCTATTGGGCGGGCCCGATCATCGGCGCGGTGGCCGCGTCCCTGCTGTACGACACGCTCTTCATTCGGCGCGAGCGCGAACCGGTCGACCATGGCCCGGTCCGACCCTGAGTCGCCGCAGCCGGGCGCGCCACTCTCGCTCGAACGTGAACGCGAGCTGACCGTCGAGCTCCTGTCGCAGCACTTCGCCGTCGACAACCTGTCGCTCGACGAGCTGGATCGCCGCATGGAGCAGGTCTATCGGGCGCGCACGGTCGCCGCATTGCGCGACATCACGCGCGACCTGCCGACCGCGGCGTCGGCGGCGGAGCGGCGCACGGCAGCACCGGGCAAATCGCTGGCGACGGTGGACCCATTCCCACTCGAGCATGGCCGGATCGTGTCGATCATGGCCGAGACGAAGCGCCATGGGTTGTGGCAGCTGCCGCGGAAGCTCGACGTGTGGTCCGTAATGGCCGAGACGCGGCTGGACCTCACCGAGGCGCAGCTGACGGACGCCGTCACCGAGATCCATCTGCGCGGGATCATGGCGCAGGTGAAGATCATCGTGCCGCCCGGCGTTCGAGTCGTGGTCCAGACCGGCGCATTCATGTCGTCCGTGTCGGACGAGCTGGACGAACAACCGCCGGTCGGCTCGCGGGCGCCGGTGCTGCGCATCACCGGTCAGCTGGTGATGGCCGAGCTCAAGATTCGCGTACGGCGACGGGAGCTGTCAGGGGAAGAGTAGTCCACCGATGGCGAGGATCGTCACGACCGCGGCGGGAAACAGCGTCAGGCCGATGGAAAACACGAGTCCGTGGCGGAACAGGGCCGGCCCCAGGCCGTACAGCGGGCGCTTGAGCCAGCGCTCGACCGCGAGCTCCACGAGGGGGCCCAGCGTATAGAAGAGGTTCGCCACGAGGCCGTACGCGAGGATCACCTGCCACTGGAATCCCAGCCATTGGCCGCGCGCCACGAGTGACACCAGTTCCGCGTAGGCGATGGTGCCGAATCCCACCGTGCCGACCGCGACGTTGTACAGAGGACGCCGACGCTCCCACCACTGCAGCACGCGCAAGGGCGAGCGGGCGAGCGTCGGCTCGAACAGCAGCGTCTGGAGTGTCATGTCCGACAATTTCAGCGTCGCGGCCGCCCGCTGTCAAGTACTTTAAGTTGTAAAGCTGAGACGGCTCCACTCACGGACCGACGTGGAGATACTCCTCGTCGTAGCGCACGATCGATTCGTGAATGACGCGCATCGCGGCGTCGCTCTTCTCCCAGCCGAGGATCTGCACGCGTTTGCCTTCGAGATCCTTGTAGCGCTCGAAGAAGTGCTCGATCTCCTTCAGCAGGTGCTGCGGGATGTCGGCGATGTCGAAGAACTCGTGGTAGTAGGGATCG
>DATFHG010000200.1:0-37185 GCA_035248725.1 Gemmatimonadaceae bacterium
GGGCTCGCGATCGGAGAAGGGCACTCGCTCGCGCGCAGGCTCGGGATGCTGCCCGGCAACGTGTGCACGCCCGACTACTTGGCCGAGACCGCGCGCGACATCGCGAAGCGTCACGGCATGCAGGTGACGATCCTCGGCCGCACCGACATGGAACGCGAGGGAATGGGTTCCTTTCTCGCCGTCGCGCAGGGGACTCCCGAGGATCCCAAGCTCATAGTGCTCGAGTATCGCAATGGCGGCGAAAAAGCACCGGTCGCGCTCGTGGGCAAGGGCCTGTGTTTCGACTCCGGCGGCATCTCCATCAAGCCCGCGCAGGGGATGGAGTGGATGAAGTTTGACATGTGCGGCGCGGCGGGCGTGCTCGGCGCCATGGAAGCGATCGGCCGCCTGAAGCTGCCGGTGAACGTGGTCGGGCTCGTCGGATCCACCACGAACATGCCCTCCGGCACAGCGTTCAAGCCGGGGGACGTGGTGCGCGCGAGCAACGGCAAGTTCATCGAGATCATCAATACGGACGCCGAGGGTCGTCTCGTGCTCGCCGACGTGCTGGCGTACGCCAAGCGCTACAACCCCGCGGCCGTGATCGACGCCGCGACGCTGACGGGCGCGTGCGTCATCGCGCTCGGCCACTCCGCGACCGGCGTCATGGGAAGTGACGACAAACTCGTGGAGGAAGTGATCGCCGCGGGCAAGCGCGCCTCCGAGCCCGGCTGGCCGCTGCCGATGTGGGATGACTTCAAGCCCCTCATCAAGTCCGACGTGGCCGACATCAAGAACTCCGGAGGGCGTCCCGCGGGTACAATTACAGCGGCGCTCTTTCTCAAGGAGTTCGCCGAAGGCTATCCATGGGTGCATCTCGACATTGCGGGCACGGCATACAGCGAGAGCGATCTCGTGACGCTGCCGGCGGGCCCCACCGGCGTGCCGGTGGGAACGTTCGTCGAGTTCGTGCGGGGACGCGCGGGCTGACGCGCGTCGGTCGACTGCTCCGCAGCATCGGCCTCGGCCTGGTGGTCGGGGCCGTTTTGCACTCGGTCGCGGGTGCACAGGTACGCGACACCGCCCGCACGAAACGCGACACGGTGCGTGGGCGCGGCGATACCATCACCATCCGCGACACGACCGCCAAGCGCGATACCACGAAGGAGGTGCGCGTCGCACTTCCGGCACGTGAAGACTCCCTGCTTCGACGCGATAGCGTGCTTCAGCGGGACAGCACGCGTCGGCCGCCGCGCGATACGGTCAAAGCGCCGCTCGCGCACGCCGAGGCGCCGGTACTCGCCGATCCCACGGGGAGCTTCGTGTGGGACCGACGGGACATGTATTCGACCGGCGCGCTGACGGTCGCCGACTTGCTGGAGCGAGTACCGGGCGTGACGACGCTGCGTGGCGGCTGGATCTCGCAGCCGCAGGTCGCCTCGTTCCTTGGCGATCCCGGACGCGTGCGTGTCTTCCTCGACGGGCTCGAGCTCGAGGAGATGGACCCGAGGATGAAGCGCACGTGGGATCTGTCCGAGATTCCCATCTGGGCACTGGACGACATTCGCGTCGAACGTGCAGCATCGGAAATCCGCATCTACATGCGCACGTGGCGCGTCGACCGCACCACACCGTACACGCGCACCGACGTCTACACGGGCGATCAATCGACGAACCTGTATCGCGGCTATTTCGGCCGGCGCTATCAGCATGGCGAGGCGATACAATTCGCGGCGCAGCAGTTCGGAACGGATCCGGGCCGCAACGCCGCGAGCAGCGATCAGCTCGCCGCACTCGCGCGCGTGGGACTGGCGAAGAAGGACTGGAGCGTCGACGCCACCATGCTGCGCGGCGATCGGAATCGCGGCCTGACGGTCACCGAGCCCAGCGCGGACAGCATTCCCGCGGTCGAAAGCACGCGCTATGAGCTCTATGCGCGCGCCGCGTGGGGAACGCCCGACAGCGGCCTGTGGGCACAGGGAATCGCCGACGGATCCAAGTACCTGTACGGCGGCAAGAAGAGCACGTCCACCACGAGCGGCGTCGCGATCCCCGACACCTCGCACTTCCGGGCGCAGTACGTCCTGAGTGGGGGCTACGCGCGCGGGGTGTGGCGCGCGAGCCTCACGCAGCGGTTCCGAGACGGACTGTTTCAACGCGTCGCCACACCGTCGGCGCGCGTCGGCTTCGACGCCCGTCAGCTGTCGCTGTCGGTGTTCGCCGAAGGGCGCGGACTCGATTCCACGCGACACTTCGACGCGTCCGTTGTGCTGCGTCCCCTCAGCTTCGTGTTCGTCGGCGGGAGCGTGGGCACGGAGCAGCGGTTCTTCGACGCCGATTCGATCTCGCCCGCGCAGTTCGCACGCGCGGAAGCCGGCCTTCGGGCGGGAGGGCTCTGGCTCACCGGCGGTGTGCTGCGACGCGGCCCCGTGATGCTGGACGCGCCGCGGATCTTCCGATCGACCACGTCAGACACCGTCGGCGGAACTCTCCTCGGAACGTTCGCGACGATCCGCGGACGCCTGTGGAAGGCGATATACGCCGATGCGCAGGCGATGCGGTGGAACGACACCGGCTCGGTCTACCGTCCCAGGTATCAGACACGCAGCGAGGTGTACGTCTCGACGTCGATGCTCGATCGGTTCCCGACCGGCGACTTTCACATGCTTTTCTCGCTGGTGCACGAGTACCGCTCCAGCATTCTCTGGCCGGATTCCACCGCAGGATTGATTCGCGTGAAGGGGTACCGCACCGTGTCCACGCTGCTGCAGTTTCGAATCCTTTCGGCCGAAGTGTTCTGGAACGTGAGAAACTGGTTCGGTGAGCGATACCAGCAGGTGCCCGGTTATCGTGCCCCGCGCATCACCAACGTGTACGGCGTACGTTGGGAGTTCTGGAATTGACAAGCGCCAGTGGCGCCGTAACTTAGCCCGCCCGATATGATACGGAGCATGACGGGTTTCGGCGCCGCGGAGGGCGCGGTGGGCGCCACGCGGGTGGCGATCGAAATCCGCTCGGTGAATCATCGCTTCTTCAGTCCTTCCATAAAGCTTCCAGCATCCCTGTCGCGCTGGGAACTGGAAGTCCGGGAGACGCTCCGCAAGGCGATCAGCCGGGGCCACGTCACGCTCATGGCGCGCGTCGACCGATCCAACGGCGCGCGTGCCGCCATCGATGAGGAGCGTTTCAAGTCGTACGTCGACAGGCTTCGCGACCTGAAGCAGCGCTACGTGCTCGACGGGCCGATCGACCTGGCCACAGTGCTCCGTCTGCCTGAAGTGGTCTCGAGCGACGACAGCGACGAAACCGGCACCGCCGCCGAGCTCACCGACATCGTCGACCGGGCGGTCGTGGCGCTCACGGAGAGCCGCGCGGCCGAAGGGTCGCGGCTGGCGGAATTTCTGCGCGAGCGTCTCGCGACCATCGAGCGGGGCGTGGACCGCCTCGCCGAGCGCGCCCCGAGCCGAGTGACCGAGCAGCGCGAACGGCTGCGCGCCAACGTCGCCGAGCTGACTGGCGGGATTCAGCTCGACGAGCAGCGCCTGGCGCAGGAGATCGCGATCATCGCCGACCGCCTGGACGTCGGCGAGGAGCTGGACCGCTTTCGCTCGCATCTGGCGGCTTTCCGCGAGGCACTCGCCAGCAAGTCGCCGGATGGGGTCGGCAAACGGCTCGGCTTCCTGCTTCAGGAACTGCTGCGGGAAGCAAACACGACGGGCTCCAAGGCGAACGACGCCGCCATGGTCCGCGAGGTGGTCGCCATCAAGGAGGAGCTCGAGCGCATCCGCGAGCAGGTGGAAAACCTCGAATGACCGCTTTCCCGATCATTCTCTCGGCGCCCAGCGGGGGCGGAAAGACGACGATCGCTCGGGCGTTGCTCAAGAGCCGGCCCGACCTCGGCTACTCGGTGTCCTGCACCACCCGACAGCCCCGGGAGGGCGAGAATAACGGGAAAGACTATTACTTTATAAGTCGTTCGGAATTCATCGCCAAACGCGAGCGCGGCGAGTTTGCCGAGTCCGCTGAGGTGCATGGGAACCTGTACGGCACGCTTCGCAGCGAGGTCACACGGGTTCTCGGGTCGGGCAAGCACGTGTTGATGGACATCGACGTCCAGGGTGCCGTGCAGTTCACCCGGGTGTTTCCGCAGTCGGTCACCATCTTCATCCTGCCGCCCTCGGCGGACGTGTTGCTGCAGCGGTTGCGCATGCGGCAGACGGAGTCGAAGCAGCAGCTGGCGGATCGCTTGCAGTCGGCATTGCAGGAATTGCAGTCGGTGGACGAATACGAGTACGTCGTCGTGAACGACAATCTCGAGAAGGCGATACAGCGCGTCGGTTCGATCATCGACGCCGAGGTGTCGAGCAGGGAGCGGGTTGCCGGTCTGCGAACGCAGGTCGCGCAGCTCATCGAGCATCTGGAAAGCGAAATCCAGTCACACACGAACAAGCGCGGGTCAGGGAAATGAGAGTTTTTACACCGAACGAAGTCGCTCGCCACGCCGTCAACAAGTATCTGGCCGTGCTCGTGGCCGCGAAGTACGCGCGTGTACTCAACGAGTTTCCGCGCGACCGCTCGGCGATGGGCGAGAAGAAGCTGACGACGCGCTCCCTCGAGGAGCTGGCGAAGGCCGGCATCAACTATCGAGTCGTACCGCGCCGCCGCGGCGGCGGCGTCGAGTAACACGTCGCTCTCGCCGGTGCGCCCCTTCGACGGCCGCACGGTAGTTCTCGGCGTCTCCGGCGGAATAGCGAGCTACAAGTCCGCATGGCTGGCGCGCCTGCTCACGAAGGCGGGCGCCGCGGTCGACGCAGTGCTCACGCGCTCAGCGACCGAATTCGTCAGCGGCATGACCTTCGAAGCGCTCACGGGTCGCCCCGCGCACGCCGGTCTGTTCGATGCTCCGCCCGGACGCGCGCTCGATCATATCAAGCTGGCGAAGGCCGCCGACGTGGTAGTCGTCGCGCCGGCGACGGCGGACTTTCTCGCGCGAGCCGCGTCAGGACAATCCGGTGACTTGCTGACGGCCGTCTTGCTCGCGACGAAAGCACCGGTACTGCTCGTGCCGGCGATGAATGACCACATGTGGTCGCACCCGCAGACGCGCCACAACGTCGACCACCTCCGATCCCTCGGCTATCGCGTGCTCGAGCCGGAGCAGGGAATGCTCGCCGCGGGTGAGGGCGAAGGTCCCGGCCGCATGCCCGAACCGGAGACGATCTTCGCCCACGTCGCGCGTCTGCTCGAGGAAAAGCGCGCGAGCGCGCTCGCGGGTCGGCAGGTGCTCGTCACGGCCGGCCCCACACGCGAGCCCATCGATCCCGTGCGTTTCATCTCGAATCACAGCTCGGGCAAGATGGGCGTCGCCCTCGCGTCCTCCGCATGGCGGCGCGGCGCCGACGTGTCTCTCGTGGCCGGCCCGCTGGCGGTGCCATCGCCGGTGGGTGCACGGGTGCATCACGTCGGAACGACCGAGGAGATGGCGTCGACGCTCACCGAGATGCTGCCGAGCACCGACGTGCTGATCATGGCGGCGGCACCAGCCGATTTCCGGCCGTCGTCCGTGGCGACGTCCAAGATCAAGAAGGGGAGCGGTACGCCCGCGCTGCAGCTCGCGCCCACGACGGACATTCTCCGGAGCACGGCAGGCAAGCGTCGCCCGAACGCGATCGTCGTCGGCTTCGCGCTCGAGACGGACGAAGCCATCGCGAACGGCCGCACGAAGCTCGCGGAAAAGCTGCTCGACCTGATCGTGGTGAACGACGCCACGGAACCGGGTGCGGGCTTCAACGTCGACACGAATCGCGTAACCCTCATCGACCGCAGTGGCCGCGAAGAAGCGCTGCCGCTGATGCCGAAGTCCGACGTCGCGGACGCGATTCTCGATCGCGTGGAGCAGATGGCGCGTGGACGCTAGAGAGCAGCTGCGCATGTACCTCGAGCAGAGGCGCGAAGCGGGCGAGCGCGACCTCGTGCTCGACCAGCTCAGCATCGACGCCGTCCTCTCCCTTCTCGGCGCGCGGGAGGCCGCGAATGCGTCGGCGGCCGAACACGCGCCATCGCGCAGCGCCGAGCCAGCGACCCGCGGTGCCGAAGCCCCGCCCGCGTCCGGCGACTGGCGTGAAGTGCTGCGCAACACGGGAGCGGCGCCCACCCAGGCGCACTCTGACGCCGACGTCGTCGTCACACCGGCGGGGCTCACGGTGGGCGGTAGTGGACAGGAGCTGTTCGGCGCTCTGGCGCATCTCGAGTCGGTTGACGACGTCGCCGGAGCGATCGCGAGCTGCACACGCTGTCCGCTGTACTCGACGGCGACGAACCCCGTCCCCGGTGTCGGGCATCCCGCCGCGGATCTCATGATCGTCGGAGAGGCGCCGGGGCAGACCGAAGACGAAACCGGATTGCCGTTCGTGGGCGCGGCGGGTCAGCTCCTCACAAAAATTCTCGCGGCGGTGGATTTGAAGCGCGAGGACGTGTTCATCGTGAACGTGCTCAAACATCGCCCGCCGGGAAATCGCAATCCCATGCCGGACGAAGTAACCGCTTGCAGCCCTTTTCTCTTTCGCCAGTTTGAACTGATTCGCCCCAAGGCAATTCTGGCTCTCGGCACGTTCGCGGCGCAGACCCTGCTCCAAACGAAGCTCGCGATCGGAAAACTCCGGAGTCAGGTCCATCGCTTTCACGGCGTCCCTCTGATCGTCACCTATCATCCTGCGGCGCTGCTTCGCAATCCGTCGTGGAAGAGACCCACCTGGGAAGATGTCCAGCTCGTCCGTCGAATACTCGATAGCGCCCAGCCTCAGTCGTGATCCCTTCAGGGACCGGCAACCGCCGTACTCTGAAGACGCCGAACAAGCAGTGCTCTCCGCGATGCTCATGGACCAGGACGCAATCGTCCGGGCCGCGGAGCTGGTGGACGACTCGATGTTCTACGCGGAGCGGCATCGCCGGATCTTCCGCGCGATGGTCGCCATCACCGAGCGCGGGAGCGTCGTCGATCCGCTGACGCTGTCGGAGGAGCTGTCGCGACGCGGCGAGCTCGAGGCCGCCGGCGGCAAGGACTACATCGGCTACCTCGTCGACGCGGTGCCGACGGCCGCGAACGTCGAGTATCACGCCGACATCGTGCGCGAGAAGGCGATCCTGCGGACCCTGATCCAGGTCTCCACGCAGGTGGTGCACGACGCGTTCTCGGGGCAGAGCACCGCGGCCGAGCTGCTCGACCAGGCGGAGTCGAAGATTTTCCAGGTCTCACAGCAGCGGAAACCCGACGGCTTCACGCGTATCAAGGAGCTGCTGTGGCCGACGATGGAGCGCATCGAGGCGCTGCAGCGCGGCGGCAAGACGATTACCGGAGTCGCCAGCGGCTTCAACGACCTCGACGAGATGACGTCGGGCTTTCAGCCGGCGGATCTCGTCATCGTCGCGGCGCGCCCCTCGATGGGAAAGACGGCGTTCTGTCTCAACATCGCGCAGCACGCGGCCATCGAGGATCACGTGCCCGTCGCGTTCTTCTCACTGGAAATGAGCAAGGAGTCCCTGGTGCAGCGCATGCTGACCAGCGAGGCGCGCGTCGACTCGCAGCGGCTGCGCCGCGGCCTGCTGCGCGACGACGAATTTCCGATGCTCGCGCGCGCGGCCGGCATCCTCAGCGCCGCGCCGATCTGGATCGACGACACGCCCGGCCTCACGCTCCTCGAGATGCGCTCCAAGGCGCGACGCCTGAAGGCGGATTCCGGCATCGGCCTGTTGATCGTCGACTACCTGCAGTTGATGCAGGGCCCGTCGAGCGCCGAGAACCGTCAGCAGGAGGTCAGCCAGATCTCGCGCGGCCTCAAGGCGCTTGCCAAGGAGCTGAACATTCCCGTGGTGGCGCTGTCCCAGCTCTCGCGCGCCCCGGAGCAGCGCACGGGCGACCACAGGCCGCAATTGTCCGACCTGCGTGAATCAGGTGCCATCGAACAGGACGCCGACGTCATCATGTTCCTGTTCCGGCAGGAGATGTACGAGGGTCCGGTGGACAAGGACGGCAACTCGATCGAAGGCAAAGCCGAGTGCATCATCGGCAAGCAGCGCAACGGACCCACGGGCATCGTGAACCTGCACTTCTACAAGCACTACACGCGCTTCGCCAACTGGAGCCCGCGCCAGACCTCGTGAGTCCGAAAGCAAGAACGGTCTATCGATGCACCGAATGCGGCGCGTCGCACGCGAAGTGGGCGGGCAAGTGCGATGCGTGCGGCGAATGGAATACGCTTGTCGAAGAGATCGACACAGCCAGGCGGCAGGCGACGGGTGGCGGACGACGCGTCGCGTCGGCGCGTCCGGCCACGGCCACGAAGCTGAGCGATGTGAAAGGGTCGGAATCGCCCCGCTGGAGGACCGGTCTCACCGAATTCGATTTCGCGCTCGGCGGCGGCGTCGTGCCGGGCAGCATGGTGCTCATCGGTGGCGAGCCGGGCATCGGGAAATCCACGCTGTTGCTGCAGGTGGCCGCGCGGATGCAACGCGCCGGCCGGCGCACGCTATACGCGTCGGGTGAAGAATCGCCACTGCAGATCCGGCTGCGATCCGACCGGCTGGAGGAACCTGCCGGCGACGTGGAGCTATTGACCGAGACGAACCTGGAGACCGTGGTCGCCACCGCGGACGCGCTTCGACCCGAGGTTCTCGTCGTCGACTCCATCCAGACGGTGTTCACCTCCGATCTCGAGGGCGCGCCCGGCAACGTCGGCCAGGTGCGCGAATGCGCCGCGCGACTGATGCGATTCGCCAAGGACAGTGGCACGACCGTCTTCGTGGTCGGCCACGTGACCAAGGGCGGCGGCATCGCGGGGCCGAAGACGCTCGAGCACATCGTGGACACCGTGTTGTACTTCGAGGGCGAGAACACCGTCGATCATCGCATCCTGCGCGCGACCAAGAATCGCTTCGGAAGCGTCGACGAGATCGGCGTATTCCGGATGACGGAGCGTGGCCTCGAGGGCGTTGCCAATCCGTCCGAGCTGTTTCTTGGCGACCGCTCGTCGCACGCGTCGGGGAGCGCGGTCACTGCGCTGCTGGAAGGGTCGCGGCCGGTCCTCATCGAGGTACAGGCGCTGGCCGCAAAGGCCGGTTTCGGGACGCCGCAGCGCGTGAGCACGGGCTTCGATTCGCGCCGGCTCGCCCTGCTGCTCGCGGTGCTGGAAAAGCGCGCCGGACTGTCGTTCGCCAACCTCGACGTCTTTCTCAACGTGGTCGGTGGCGTGCGTCTGCAGGAGCCGGCCGGTGATCTGGCCATCGCCGCCGCACTCGCGTCGAGCGTGTACGACCGCGCCACTCCCACCGATGCGGTCTTCATCGGGGAGCTCGGGCTCGGCGGCGAGATCCGACCCGTGTCGCACGTCGAGCGCCGCGTCGCGGAAGCCACGAACCTCGGGATGACGCGTGTCTTCGTCGCGGAACGCAGCGCCCCGCGCACGGGCAACGGCGTGGTGCCCGTGCGCACGATCCGCGATGTGTTTCAGCGGCTGTTTGCCACGACATGACGCGAGATGTCGGAGTCGTCATCGTCGCGGCCGGTGAGAGCACACGCACCGGCGGCAAGGAGCTGAAGCAATTCCGCTGGGTCGCCGGCAAACCGATGCTGCTGCACAGTCTGCAGACGTTCATGTCGCGATCGGATGTGGTATCGGTGGTTTGCGTGGTGCCGCAGAACTACGTGGCCGACCCGCCGCCGTGGATCTTCCAGTGCGACGTGGATCGCCTGCTGCTGTCGGTCGGCGGACGCACGCGCACCGAATCGGTGCGGAACGGCCTCGATGATCTCCCCAACGAAGCCGGCATCGCGCTGATCCACGACGCGGCGCGTCCCCTGATCGACCATGACGTCATCGATCGGGTCGTCGAGCGTGCACGCGCCGGCGTCTGCGCGGTGCCCGGGTTGCCGGTGGTGGACACCATAAAGGAGGTCGACGCGGACGGCGGCGTCATGCGCACGCTCGACCGCGAGCGGCTCTGGCGCGTGCAGACGCCACAGGGCTTTCCGCGCGCCGTGATCCATCGCGCGCACAGCGAAGCGGCGGCGGCGAAGGTGACGGCCACCGACGACGCGGCGCTCTGCGAACGGCTGGGTATCCCGGTCGTCATGGTGCCGGGTAGCGAGCGCGCGATGAAGATCACGGAGCAGAGCGATTTCGCACGCGTCGAAGCATTGTTCGCTTCGGCATGAGGCGCGACACTCTCTCGTATCCGTTCTGGTCCACTGAAGAAATCGCCTCGGCGCTCAAGGCCGCGCTGGAGCAGCTCGCGCTGCGTCGCGTGCTGGCCTATCCCACTGAAACCGTCTACGGCTTTGGCGGCGCCATCGATCGCGATTCCGTCGCGGCGCTCATTCGCATGAAACGGCGTCCGCCAGGAAAGCCGTTCCTGTTGTTGATCGATGGCAGTGACATGATCGCCAAGCTCGACCTGCAGTTTCCCGCGTACGCGGCAACGCTGGCCGCGCGTCACTGGCCCGGTCCGCTGACCCTCGTGCTTCCCGGCGGTCAGGGACGCGTGCCACCACAGCTCCGCGGACCCGAAGGCGGCATCGCGGTGCGCTGGACCAGCCACCCGGCGATGCAGCGACTCATCCGCGCACACGGCGATCCCATCACCTCCACGAGCGCGAACCGCCCGGGCGTCCCGCCGGCGCAATCGGCGCAGGAGGTCCTTGCACAGTGGCCCGCGGAAATCGCGCGCGGTGAGCTGCGCGTGCTCGACGGCGGACGCCTGACACCCTCCGATCCGTCCACTGTCGTAGATTGCATGGGACGTTCACCGCGCGTCATTCGGCCCGGCGCCATCACGGCCCGAGTGCTGCGAGAGAGCGTGCCAAGCCTCATCGGAGACGCGTGAGCTCGATGCGCATTCTTTTCGTCTGCACCGGCAACACCTGCCGCAGCGCCCTCGCCGAAGGGATCGCGCGGAAGGTGATCATCGAGCGCGGCCTCACCGACGTCGACGTGCAGAGCGCGGGAACCAGCGCGTGGGACGGCGCGCCCGCATCGGACGGTGCGCTGCTCGTGGGCATGGAGCGCGGGCTGGATCTCAGCCAGCATCGGGCGCAGATGCTCACGCCGGAGCTGGTCGAGAACGCGAGCCTGATCCTCGCCATGGGGCCGCACCACCTCGAGCGCATCGAGGCACTTGGCGGCAGTGGCCGCGCCTTTCTCATCACGGACTTCGCGAGCTACGGGTCGTCCGCGCGTCCGGTGACGGATCCGATCGGCGGCGAGCTCGATATGTATCGGGCGACGGCGGATGAGCTGGGGGAAGAAGTCCGTCGCGTGTTCGACCGCCTCCTCGCCGAGCGGTCGTCCGGCGCCCCATGAGCGATGGCGGACTGCCAGGGCGGCTCGTGCTGCTCGGCCATCCGCTCGGTCATTCGCTCTCGCCCGTCTTTCAGAACGCCGCCCTGCGCGCCGCGGGCATCAACGTCCGTTACGAGGCCGTGGACGTACCGCACAGCGCCCTGGCAGATACGATGCGATCGCTCCGGCGGGCGCGGGAGGCCGGGAATGTCACCATTCCTTATAAGGAAGAGGTCGCGACGTGGTGCGATCGTCTGACCGCGCAGGCGCGGGCCGTCGGGGCCGTGAACACCTTCTGGACCGCGGTCGACGGCGCGGTGGTCGGTGACAACACCGACGTCGATGGATTTCGCGCGGCGGTCACTCTGCTCGTGGCCGGAATCCCGCGCGACGCGGTAGTCGCCGTGCTCGGCGCCGGCGGTGCAGCGGCCGCGGTTCTGCGCGAAATCGAAGGATGGCCGAACGCGCGCGTACGGGTGTACAGTCGGACGCGTGACCGTGCGGCACAGCTTCTGGATCGATTCAAGGTTTCGGCGGACCTGTGCGAGACCGCCGAGCAGGCCGTACAGGACGCGACGCTGGTGGTCAACGCCACGCCGGTTGGTCGTCGTGCTGACGATCCGCTGCCCGTCGCGCTGGACGCACTCGAGCAGGCCGCCGTGGTCATCGATCTCGTCTACGGAAAAAACGAAACAGCGCTGGTTCGCGACGCGAGGGCGCGCGGGCATCGCGCGATGGATGGACTCGTGATGCTGATCGAGCAGGGGGCCGTCGCCTTCGAGCGGTGGTTCGGTTTCGAACCGGAGCGCGATGTGATGTGGCAGGCCGTTGGCCGGGACCCGATGCTCGGGTGATAGCGACTGCTTGGGCGGCGGCACTGGACTTCCTGCTGCCCGTGACGTGCGTGTCGTGCGAGCGCCTGCTGGATCGAAGTGAACGTGGCCTCGTCTGCGGCCGTTGCTGGAACCGCATTGTTCCGCTGCCTGCGCCGCGATGCGATCGCTGTGGCCATCCTCTGCAGCGTGGACGATGCGCATGGTGTCCGCTGCTGCCGCCGTACGTGCGCGCGTGTCGGTCCGCGTGCTGGATGCATGCCGGCACAGGCGCCGCCATCGTGCACGCGCTCAAGTATTCCGGATGGCATGCGGTGGCGCACGAGATGGCGCTGCGCATGGCGCGGTCGAGCTGGCCCGCGGACGTGGAGGAGGAACGAGCAGCGATTTTGCCGGTTCCCCTGGCAAAATCGCGGGAGCGCGAACGAGGTTACAATCAGAGTGAGCGCCTCGCCTCCGCGCTCGCGCCGCGCTGGAGTATTCCGGTCTGGCGCAACGTGCTCGAGCGAACACGCGTGACGCGTACGCAAACGCGGTTGACACCAGAGGAACGGCTGGCGAACGTTTCCGGCGCGTTTCGCGTGCGTGACAGCGAGCGATCGAGACTGCGGAACGCGCACGTCGTGCTCGTCGACGACGTCGTGACTACGGCGGCGACGCTCAACGCGTGCGCGGCCGCGCTCCTCGCCGGCGGCGCGCGCATCGTGAGTTACGTGACCTTCGGCCGAGCGCCGGCCATCGGCGATCGGTAGCAACCCTGGAGACAGCATGGCCATTCGGGTGGGCATCAACGGCTTTGGCCGCATCGGGCGCCAGGTCGTGCGCGCGGCAAAGCTCGCGGGCGTAGCAGACCTCGACATCGTCGCCGTCAACGATCTGACGGACACGAAGACCCTCGCACACCTCTTCAAGTACGACTCCGTCCATCGCACGTACAAAGGCGACGTGACCGCCAAGGACGGCACGATCGTCATCGACGGCGATGAGATGAAGGTGCTCGCGGAGAAAGAGCCCTCCAAGCTGCCGTGGAAGGACCTCGGCGTGGACATCGTGCTCGAATCCACGGGACGCTTCACCGAAGCGGCCAAGGCGAAACAGCACCTCGAGGCGGGCGCCAAGAAGGTCATCATCTCCGCGCCCGCGAAGGCGGAGGACATCACCATCGTCCTCGGCGTGAACGAAACCAAATACGACGCGAAGAAGCACAACATCATCTCCAACGCATCGTGCACCACGAACTGTCTGGTGCCGATGGTGAAAGTGATCCGGGACAACTTCGGATTCGTTCGCGGCTCGATGGTGACGGTGCACAGCTATACGAACGACCAGAACGTACTGGATCTGCCGCACAAGGATCTGCGGCGCGCGCGCGCGGCCGCTCTCTCCATCATCCCGACGACGACGGGCGCGGCCAAAGCGACGTCGCTCGTGATTCCCGAGCTCAAGGGGAAGATCGATGGTATCGCCATCCGCGTGCCGACGCCGGACGTGTCGCTGACCGATCTCGCCGTGGTGGTCGAGAAGCCGGTGACGGTCGAGCAGATCAACGATGCCTTCAAGAAGGCGGCGTCCAGCGGCCCGCTGGAGGGCATTCTCAAGTACACGGACGAGGAGCTCGTCTCCTCCGATTTCATCGGCGATCCGCATTCGTGCATTCTGGACGGCAAGAGCACGAACGTCGTCGACGGCACGTTGCTCAAGGTCTCCGGCTGGTACGACAACGAGTGGGGGTATTCGTCGCGCTGCGTCGATCTGCTGCGCTACGTCGGCGCGCGACTCGGCGACTGATTCCACCCGCCATGAACAAGAAAACGGTTCGCGACCTGCGGGACGAACAGCTCCGCGGCAAGCGTGCGCTCGTGCGTGTCGATTTCAACGTGCCGCTGGACGACAAGGGAACCGTCACCGACGACACCCGCATCCGGGCGGCGCTGCCGACCCTCGAGCTGCTGCTGGACAAGGGCGCGCGTGTGATTCTCCTGTCGCATCTGGGGCGGCCGAAGGGAAAACCGGAGCCGAAGTATTCGCTCGACCCGGTGGCGCGGCGGCTCCAGCAGCTCATGCCGAAGAAGCACGTCTGTTTCGTCGAAAGCACCGACACTGACGAAGCGATGAAGGCGACGCACGACAAGTCGTGCGACATCGTGCTCCTGGAGAACACGCGCTTCCTCGCCGGCGAGGAGAAGAATGATGAGCGACTCTCACGCGCACTCGCCGAGCTCGGTGACGTGTACGTGAACGACGCCTTCGGATCAGCGCACCGCGCGCATGCGTCCACCGAAGGACTCGCGCACCATCTCCATCCCGCCGTTGCGGGTTTGCTCATGGAGGTCGAGCTGGAATACCTCGGGAAAGCCCTGAGCAATCCTCAACGACCGTTCGTCGCTGTCCTCGGGGGCGCGAAAATCTCCGGCAAGATCGACGTCATAGAAAACCTTCTTCCGAAAGTCGATCGCATGGTCATCGGCGGCGCGATGGCCTGCACGTTCTTCAAGGCGATGGGACTCGAGACGGGGAAGTCGCTCGTGGAAGCGGACCGCGTGGACATGGCCAAGGAGATCCTCAAGCGGGCGGGCAACAAGCTCGTGCTGCCCACGGACGCGCTGGTTGCGCCTGCGCTGGAGCAGTCCGCGGCCGCGACGGCGGTGAGTCGCGATCAGATTCCGGCGCACCAGGCCATGTTCGACATCGGCCCGAAGAGCGCGCAGCAATTTGCGGAGGTCGTCAGCGGTGGACGCACCGTCGTGTGGAACGGACCGATGGGTGTGTTCGAGACGCCGCCGTTCGACAAAGGCACGCTCGCGGTCGCGAACGCGCTCGCGCTGGCCACGGATCGCGGTGCCACGACGGTGGTCGGTGGAGGCGACTCCGCAGCGGCGATCGAACAGCTCGGACTTGCCCCTCGCGTGAGCCATGTGTCCACCGGCGGTGGCGCGTCGCTCGAGTTTCTCGAGGGCAAGACGCTGCCGGGAGTCGCGGCACTCGACGATCGATGAGCTCCGCGCGCCGGCGCATTCTCGCCGCCAACTGGAAAATGAATCACGGGCCCACCGAGGCGCGGGCGTTCATGGCGGCCTTTCTTGCCTCGTATTCGCCGAAATCCGATCGCAGCATTCTCATCTTCCCGCCCGCGTTGTCGCTGACGACCGTGCGCGATTCGCTGGGCGGCCGCCGGGACATCCAGCTCGGCGTACAGAACATCTACACGGAGCCCAAGGGCGCGTTCACCGGTGAGAGCTCGGCGGCCATGGCCAGGGACGCCGGGGCGGCTTTCGTTCTCGTCGGACATTCCGAGCGACGTCACGTGTTCGGCGAGACCGACGAGATGACCGCGAAGAAGGTCGCGCTCGCAGTGCAAGCCGGGTTGACCCCCATGCTCTGCGTCGGCGAGAAGTGGGAAGAGCGTGAAAAGGGCGCGACTGACGCCGTTGTGCTCCGGCAGTTGCGGGCCGGCGTCGCTCAGATCGAGAAAGCGGCGCGGGCAAAGTTGCTCGTCGCGTACGAGCCGGTGTGGGCGATCGGCACCGGCAAGACGGCGACTCCGGCCGACGCGTCCGCGGTGCACGCGGTCATTCGCGGAGAGCTGGCGTCGCTGGCAGATGCGGGGGACGCAATTCCCATCCTGTATGGCGGAAGCGTGAACAAGGACAACGCGAAGAGCCTGCTCGACGCACCTGGAGTCGACGGACTTCTGGTCGGCGGTGCGAGCCTCGAAGCGAGCGGGTGGAGCGCGATCTCTTCCACTTGACCGCGCCCCGTAAGTCTCGCGATATTACGTAGTTATGATTTACAAGCTTCTGCTCACGCTGCTCGTGATCGACAGCGTGATTCTCGTCGCCGCGGTCCTCCTGCAATCCGGCAAGGGCGGCGGGCTCGCCGCAAGCTTCGGCGGTGTCACGAGCTCCGCTGACGCGATCCTTGGTACGCGCCAGGCCGGAAATCTCTTGACGAAGATCAGCTGGTGGGGCGGCGGCCTGTTCCTCGGCATTGCCTTCCTGCTCTCACTCGCCTCGGCACATCGCGGCGCGCCGCGGTCGGTTCTCGATCAGACCTTCACGCCGCCCGCGCAGACCGCGCCGGCGCCTGTGACGACGCAGCCCAACACGAACGTGCTCCCGATCGCACCGGCGACTCCGGCGCCCACGGGAACTGGCACGAAGACTACCACTCCGAACACGAAGTCTCCCTAGAGCCTCGGTGGCGCTTCCACGGTTTTCGCCAGGGTTCCTCCTCCTCGAGGATGGAGCCCTTTTTCGTGGTTCGATGCGAGATGCAACGTCGGCCACGACGGTCGCCGAAGTCGTGTTCACCACGAACATGAGCGGCTACCAGGAGACCTTCAGCGATCCGTCGTATACGGGCCAGATCGTCGTCATGACCGCGCCGATGATCGGCAACTACGGCATCAACACCGAGGATCCGGAATCAGCGCAGCCGCAGATCGCTGGCGTCGTCGTGCGCGAGATGTCGAATTCGTATTCGAACTGGCGTGCCGAGGGAGACCTGTACTCCTGGCTCAGACATGCGAAAGTGCCAGTCCTGGAAGAGGTTGACACGCGTCGCCTCACGAAGCACTTGAGGACTGTCGGCGTCATGCGCGGTGTCATCGCGCTCGGGACTGAACCGTCGAGAGAAGTTCTCGCGGCTCTCGATGCCTGTCCGTCGATGGAAGGCCTCGATCTGGCGTCGCGCGTATCGACCAACGAGCCGTACACGTGGGGCGACCCGCGCGCCAAATATCACATCGCCGCATACGACTACGGCATCAAGCGCAACATCCTGAGGTTGTTTGCGGAGAACGACTGCCGCGTCACGGTGCTGCCGGCGAAAACACCAGCCGAAGACGTGCTCGCGCTCGATCCGGATGGAGTCTTCCTCTCGAACGGCCCGGGCGATCCGGCGGCCGTCGACTACGCGCCCGATGCTGTGAGGAAGATCGCCGGCGAAGGGGTGCCGATCTTCGGCATCTGCCTGGGTCATCAGATACTCGGCCTGACCTATGGCGCCGAGACGGTGAAAATGCCGTACGGCCACCGAGGCGGGAACCATCCGGTGAAGGAAGTCGATACGGGACGGGTACTTATCACTTCGCAAAACCACGGCTTCGCAGTTGCCGGCGGCGAGGAAGGAATTCCTGGCGCTCCGGAGCTGGAGGTGACGCACGTGAACCTCAACGACCACACCGTGGAAGGCCTTAAGCACAAACAACTTCCGATATTTGCGGTTCAGTACCACCCGGAGGCGGCGCCGGGCCCCCACGATGCCCGGCCGTTGTTCCAGGAGTTCCTCCAGACGGTGCGTAAGGGACGGGCTCGGAGTGGCCCAAACTCTTGACACACAACGGTTAAGGGCGCATAGTTCGCTTCACGTCCGACGTTTGGACGCCTGACCCTCCGAGGCTTACCCATGACGAAAGCCGATCTGGTAGAGCGCGTCACGGCTCAAATCGCCCGCACCGCCGGTCCGATGATCTCCAAGAAGGACTGCGCTCGCGTGGTGGACGCGTTCCTGGATGCGATCAAGCAGGCCCTTCAGGAACAGAAGAACATCGAGGTTCGCGGGTTCGGCACCTTCAAGATCCGCCACCGCAAGACGCGGATGGCTCGTAACCCTCGCACCGGTTCTCCTGTCGAAGTGTCCGCGCGTCCGGTTCCCGTCTTCAAGCCCTCCAAGGAGTTGCGTGCGATGGTGGCTGGGATCGACGTCGCCAACATCGAGGAAGAGGACGAGCGAGAGCTCTCCAACGCGTAGCGTTCGCTTTCACCGCTGGCCTCGACGCATCCACCGCGTCGGGGCCAGTTTTAGTTTCCGGAAGCCATGACGATCCGAGTTCTCCTTTTTGCCTCGTACGCCGACGCACTCGGCCCGCATGTGGATGTGGACGTTCCCGCGGGTGCCCGAGTGCGTGACGTGCTCGCTCGCGTGCGGGCGCTCGCGACCGGCAAGCGCATCCCGGACAAACCTCTCGTTGCCGTGAATCAGGTGTACGCCGCCGACGATCAGCCAGTCACTGCGACGGACGAAGTCGCCATCATACCACCGGTCGCGGGCGGCTGACGTGCGCACCGCAATCGTCGAGCGCCCGATCGACGCGTGCTCACTCCTTTCCGAGGTGGCGAGCGCACGGAACGGTGCGACGGTGCTGTTCGTCGGCACCGTTCGTGACATCAATGAAGGCAGTGAAGTGAGCGGACTCGATTATTCCGCATACGGCGCGATGGCAGAGAAAGAGCTGGCGTCGATCGTCGCCGAGGCCTGCGAGCGCTGGCGCACACGCGACATCGTCGTCGAACATCGCGTCGGCACGCTGGAGCTGGGCGAATCCAGTGTGGTGATCGCCGTCGCGCATCCGCACCGCGGCGAAGCGTACGACGCCAGCCGCTACATCATCGAGGAGCTCAAGCAGCGGCTCCCGATCTGGAAGCGCGAGCATTATGTGGACGGACGCGCCGAGTGGGTGGCCAATGCACGCTGACAGCGTCGACCAATTTGGCCGACGGATCGAGTATCTCCGCATCTCGGTGACCGACCGCTGCAACTTCCGCTGCCTGTACTGCATGCCACTGGAAGGGCTGGAGTGGCTGCCGAAATCCGACATCCTCTCGTATGAGGAGATCGCCGCGGTGGTGTCGCAGCTCGCGCCGCTGGGACTCCGGCGGCTGCGGATCACCGGCGGCGAGCCCACCATCCGGCCCAATCTCAACGAGCTGATTCGGATGTTGCGCGCGATCCCGCAGGTGGAGGACATCGCGCTCTCGACGAATGGCGTGCGGCTTCCGGCCATCGCGCAGCTCTACCGCGAGGCCGGGCTCGATCGGGTGAACATCTCGGCGGACAGTCTGCGACCGGATCGCATCGCGGCGATCGCGCGACGCAATCTCGGCTTCGACCCCGTTGCCGCGGCCGTCGCGGCCGAGCGCGCCGGACTCGCTCCGATCAAGTTGAACGTGGTCGTCATGCGCGGCATCAACGACGACGAGATCGCCGATTTCGCGCGCCTGACGGTCGACCACGAGTGGCATGTGCGGTTCATCGAGCTGATGCCCGTCGGCGGACTCCGCGAGCTGACATGGGAACACGTGGTGCCGAGCGACGAAGTCCTGCAGCGCGTCGCGAGCGTGGGTGTCCTCGAGCCGACCAGCGGTCCCGCACGAGGGAACGGACCGGCAGCGTATTATCGCCTGGCGGGCGCGGCCGGCACGGTGGGCGTGATCACGCCGATGACGCACACGTATTGCGCGTCGTGCAACCGCGTGCGTCTCACGGCTGACGGACGGTTGCGCACGTGCCTGTTCGGCGATCACGAAGTGGATCTCCGCAATCCGTTGCGCGCGGGGCGCGCGCTCGCGCCGCTCTTTCAGCAGGCGCTCGACGAGAAACCTCGCGAGCACGCGCTCCTGCAGCTGCGCGTCGGCGGATTGCGCGCGCTATCGCAGGTGGGCGGCTGATTGAATCGACCATAGGCCCGGACTAGTTTGCGACCGTAGTCGCACTCTCTCTTCTACCGGGACAATGGTCAACAAAATCACGGTCGTCGGCGCCGGAAACGTCGGTGCGACGGCCGCTCAGCGGGTGGCCGAGAAGGAGCTCGCCCGCACGGTCGTGATGGTGGACGTCGTCGAAGGCGTC
Organism: Gemmatimonadaceae bacterium; assembly: GCA_035248725.1. GTDB lineage: Bacteria > Gemmatimonadota > Gemmatimonadetes > Gemmatimonadales > Gemmatimonadaceae > DASPMP01. The sequence goes on from DATFHG010000200.1 coordinate 19,775, forward strand.
CCGCAGGGCAAAGGTCTCGACCAATGGCAGTCTGCCCCGATCGAGGGCTTCGACTCCCGCGTCATCGGCACCAACGGCTACGACGACGCCGCCGACTCCGACATCGTGATCATCACCGCCGGCATCGCGCGCAAGCCGGGCATGTCGCGCGACGACCTGCTGAACACGAACGCGGGGATCGTGAAGCAGGTGGCGGAGCAGATCAAGCGCACGTCACCGAAGGCGATCCTGATCATCGTGTCCAACCCGCTCGACGTGATGTGCTATGTCGCGAAGGAAGTCACCGGATTTCCGCGCGAGCGCGTGATCGGCATGGCCGGCGTCCTGGACACCGCGCGGTACCGTGCGTTTCTCGCCGAAGCCCTCGACGTCTCCGTGCGCGACATCCAGGCAATGGTCCTCGGCGGCCACGGTGATACGATGGTGCCGCTGATCTCGTACACGAGCGTGAGCGGTATCCCGATCACGCAGTTGATGGACAAGGCGAAGCTGGATGCCATCGTCGATCGCACACGCAACGGGGGCGCGGAGATCGTCAAGCACCTCAAGACAGGATCGGCGTATTACGCGCCGTCCGCGGGCGCGGTGCAGATGGCCGAGGCGATCGTGCATGACCAGAAGCGCATTCTCCCGTGTGCGGCATGGCTGGACGGCGAGTACGGGATGAAAGGCCTGTTCCTCGGCGTGCCCTGCAAGCTGGGTCGCAAGGGACTCGAGCGGATCGTCGAGGTGCAGTTGACGGCGGATGAAGCTGCCGCGTTGAAGAAGAGCGCCGATGCCGTGCTCGAGCCCATGAAGGCGGTGAAGATCTGATCATCGGGTTTTATCGCTCCACCGTCGGCAAGAAGGTGATCATGGCGGTGACGGGGCTGATCGGGATCGGCTTCGTCATCCTCCATGTAGCGGGGAACCTGCAGGCGTTCGAAGGGCGCGAGAAGCTGAACGCGTACAGTGCGATGCTGCACGGTCCCGCGGCGGAGTTGCTGTGGCTCGTGCGTGCGGTGCTGATCGTCGCGGTCATCCTCCACGTCCTGATGGCCGCTCAGCTCACCGCGCGCGCCCGCGCCGCCCGGCCCGTCGGATACCGGAAGCGCGAGTCACAGGTGGCGACGTTCGCGTCGCGGACGATGCGGGTCGGCGGCTTCCTGTTGCTTGCGTTCATCGTCTTCCACATCCTGCATTTCACCACGCGCCAGGTGGATCCCGCCGGCTGGGCGCATCGCTCGGACGTCACCGGGCGGTACGACATCTATGGCAACGTGGTGGGCAGCTTCCGCATCTGGTGGGTGAGCGCGATCTACCTGATTGCGATGGTCCTGCTGGGGCTGCACATGTGGCATGGCGTCTGGAGCTTCGGTCGCTCACTCGGCGTCGCAAAGCCCGGAGGGAATCCGATGAAGCGCCGCGTCGCGCCCGCGCTCGCGGTGCTCCTGTGGCTCGGCTTTTCGGCGGTGCCGGTGGCGGTGCTGCTGGGGGTGATCCGCTGATGGGTGGCGAAGCGCCACGCAACGATCTGCGCGCGAGAGTTCCGTCCGGCCCGATCGCGGACAAGTGGGAGCGACACCGCTTCGAGATGAAGCTGGTCAACCCCGCCAACAAGCGACGCTACACGGTGATCGTGGTCGGGACGGGGCTCGCGGGCGGCGCTGCCTCCGCGTCGCTCAGCGAGCTGGGATACAACGTCAGATCGTTCTGCTTCCAGGATTCGCCGCGTCGTGCGCACAGCATCGCGGCGCAGGGCGGAATTAACGCTGCGAAGAACTACAAGAACGACGGCGACAGCATCTGGCGTCTGTTCTACGACACCGTGAAGGGTGGGGACTATCGTTCGCGGGAAGCGAACGTGTACCGCCTGGCGCAGCTGAGCGTGAACATCATCGACCAGTGCGTCGCGCAGGGCGTGCCCTTCGCCCGCGAATACGGCGGTCTGCTGGACAATCGCAGCTTCGGCGGCGCGCAGGTATCGCGCACGTTCTACGCGCGCGGCCAGACGGGACAACAGCTGCTGCTCGGCTGCTACCAGGCGATGGAGAAGGAGATTGCGAAGGGCGGCATCACCATGCATCCACGCACCGAGATGCTCGACCTGATCGTGGTGGACGGGCAGGCACGCGGCATCGTGACGCGCAACATGGTGACAGGCGCCATCGAGCCGCATCTCGCCGATGCGGTGGTCCTGGCCAGCGGCGGCTACGGCAACGTGTTCTATCTCTCGACGAATGCGAAGGGCTCGAATGCGACGGCCATCTGGCGCGCCTACAAGCGCGGCGCGTTGTTCGCAAACCCGTGCTTCACGCAGATCCATCCCACGTGCATTCCCGTGAGCGGTGATTACCAGTCGAAGCTCACGTTGATGTCCGAGTCGCTGCGCAACGATGGCCGCGTCTGGGTACCGAAGATGGCGGGAGATGCGCGCGCGCCGAACAGCATTCCCGAAGCGGAGCGCGACTACTACCTCGAGCGCAAGTATCCGAGCTTCGGCAACCTCTCGCCGCGCGACATCGCGTCGCGTGCCGCCAAGGAGGTCTGCGACGAAGGTCGGGGCGTGGGACCGGGCGGATATGGCGTGTACCTCGACTTCCGGGACGCCATCAAGCGCCTCGGCCGCTCGACCATCGCGGAACGGTACGGGAATCTCTTCGAGATGTATCAGCGCATCACGGACGAGAACCCGTACGAGGTGCCGATGCGCATCTATCCCGCCGTCCATTACACCATGGGCGGTCTGTGGGTGGACTATAACCTGATGAGCACCATCCCGGGTCTTCACGTGGCCGGCGAGGCGAACTTCTCGGACCACGGCGCCAATCGTCTCGGCGCCAGCGCGCTGATGCAGGGGCTGGCGGACGGATACTTCATCGTCCCGCTCACCATCGGCGACTATCTCGCGACGGCCAAGCCGGCGCCGCTGCGCGAGGATCATCCCGCGGTGCAGGCGACCGTTCGCGAGGTGACCCAGCGGACCGAGGCGCTGCTCGCGATCAAGGGCACGCGGTCAAGTCAGGAGTTTCACCGCGAGCTCGGGAAGGTGATGTGGGAGTACTGCGGCATGGCGCGGAGCGCGGACGGACTCAGGACCGCCCTTCAGGAAATACCGCGCTTGCGCGCCGAATTCTGGCGCGATCTGCGGGTCCCGGGCACCGGTGAGGAACTCAATCAGTCATTGGAGCACGCGGGGCGCGTCGCCGACTTTCTCGAGCTCGCCGAATTGATGTGCATCGACGCGCTGCACCGCGAGGAATCGTGCGGCGGCCACTTTCGCGTCGAGCATCAGACACCGGACGGAGAGGCGTTGCGCGACGACGCGCGCTTCGCCTACGTCGCCGCATGGCAGTACACTGGCGACGGGAAGCCTCCCGTGCTGAACAAGGAACCGCTGCAATTCGAGAACGTCGCGCTATCGCAGCGGAGCTACAAATGAGACTGATCCTGCACGTATGGCGGCAGGCGTCGGCGGACGCGAAGGGACAATTCGTGCGCTACCAGGCGAACGACGTCAGCGCGGATATGTCCTTTCTGGAGATGCTCGACGTCGTCAACGAAGCGCTGATCGCGAGGGGCGAGATGCCCATCGCGTTCGACCACGATTGCCGCGAAGGCATCTGCGGAACGTGCGGCATGATGATCAACGGCGTCGCGCACGGACCGTCGCGCAAGACGGCCACCTGTCAGCTCCACATGCGGCTCTTCGAGGACGGCGACGAGATCTGGATCGAGCCGTGGCGCTCGCGCGCGTTTCCGATCGTCAAGGATCTGGTGGTGAACCGGAGCGCGCTGGATCGTATCATCGCCGCGGGCGGATACGTCGGCGTCCACACCGGCGGCGCGCCGGATGCCAACTCCACTCCTGTGGCGAAGGGCGACGCCGACCGGGCCATGGACGCGGCGGCGTGCATCGGGTGCGGCGCGTGCGTGGCGGCGTGTCCGAACGGATCCGCGTCGCTCTTCACGGCGGCGAAGATCTCCCACCTGGGCTATCTGCCGCAGGGCCAGCCTGAACGTCGCCGACGCGCGCTCGCGATGGTGGCGCAGATGGATCTCGAGAATTTCGGGGGGTGCTCGCTGTTCGGCGAATGCCAGGAGGCATGCCCCAAGGAAATCTCGATCGACAACATTGCACGCATGCATCGGGACTTCATGAAAGCCACACTGCTCGAGCGCGGCGGGATGGCCGGCCACGCGGAGTACTACTGATCGGACGCGGCCGGTGGCGGAGCGCGATCGTCACGGTCGCGATGGCGCTGCTGTCATGCCGGACGGTGGATGATCTGCGCGCGCCCGGCACGCTCAGCTTCACCTACGCGGGCGCTGTCAGCGGCACCTTCTCGGCGATTGGCGATCTGAATGTCGTGCCCGCCGGCGCTCCGGCCTACAACTACGAATGGGCGACTGGTAAGTCCTTCAATGAGTCCGGTACGCGCTGGATCGCCATTCTCGCGAACGCGCCCGCTGGCGCTGGCGTCACCACGACGATCCAGTTGGAGGGTGCGCCCGCGCAGGCGGCCACGTTTCCGCTCGCCGGCGATGATCTCAACCTCGTGATCTTCGGCCTGTCACCGACCACTGGCGACAGCTACACGTTCACATCGGGGTCGATGACGGTCAGCGAGCTGACGACGACCCGCGCACGCGGCACGTTCTCGGGAACGGCGCAGCGACTGCCGGACGGACCGACCGTGGTCATCAGCGACGGCACGTTCGACGTCGCGGTCGTACAGCAGTAGCGCCTGGCGCGCCTACAGCTTCGGCAGCGTGACGCCGTGCTGCTTCTGATACTTGCCGCCCTTGTCCTTGTAGCTGACTTCCGGCGGCTCGTCGCCCTCGAAGAAGAGCACCTGCGCGATGCCCTCGTTCGCGTAGATCTTGGCAGGGAGGGGCGTGGTGTTGGAGATCTCGAGGGTGACGTACCCCTCCCACTCCGGCTCGAACGGCGTGACGTTCGTGATGATGCCGCACCGCGCGTACGTCGATTTACCGACCGTCACGGTGAGCACGTTGCGCGGAATGCGGAAGTATTCGACCGAACGTGCGAGCGCGAAGGAGTTCGGCGGAACGATGCAGATGTCGCCCTCGAACTCGACGAACGACTTCGGATCGAACTGTTTGGGATCGACGATGGAGTTCAGGACGTTGGTGAAGATCCGGAACTCCCGGGCGACCCGCATGTCGTAGCCGTAGGAGCTCACGCCGTAGGAGATCACGCCGCTCCGTACCTGGCGACCCTCGAACGGGTCGATCATTCCATGGTCCTTGGCCATGCGCGTGATCCAGCGGTCGCTCTTGATAGTCATAGAGACGGGTGACAGGAGGCGGGTGACGGGCGACGGGTCCTGCGCCGAGTTCGGCGCGACAAAACTAGCGCGAGTGCGTACGCCATGTGTCGTCGTGTCCTGTAACCCGTCGCCCGCCGATGACTGTCGCTGTGCTTGTTAGCCTCTTCCTGCGCGAATAGTTTACCTGCGCGGGACTTTTGTGAAACTTTTCACGAAGTTCTTGGGAGATAATGTCGCGCACGTACTTACCCGTGCTGTTGCTGCTGGGCTTCGTCGTGATGAACGCGGTCCTGATGCTTGGCCTCTCCCATCTCACGATGCGGCCGCGGCCGACCGTGGTGAAGCAGACCCCGTATGAGTCCGGCATGCCGCCACTCGGCGACGCGCGCGAGCGCTTCTCCGTGAAGTTCTACATGGTGGCGGTGCTGTTCATCATCTTCGACATCGAAACCGTGTTCATGATTCCGTGGGGCGCCTACTTCCGGCAGCTCTCGTGCGTCGCGCCGCTCGTGAATAACGTGTGTCCCGCGAACCAGACGTCGTTCTTCGGCCTCGCGGAAATGATCGTCTTCATCCTCATTCTGCTCGTCGGCTTCATCTACGTGTGGAAGAAGGGAGCGCTGCAATGGGATTGAGCCCGCGTCCGGAAGTGCGTGACGTCGCGCACGGCGGTGAGCCGTGGATGACGACGCGCCTGGATTTTCTCGTGAACTGGGCGCGCGCGAACTCGCTGTGGCCGATGCCCTTCGGCACGGCGTGCTGCGCCATCGAGTTCATGGCGACCGCGGCGAACAAGTATGACCTCGCGCGCTTCGGCATGGAGCGCATGAGCTTCTCGCCGCGCCAGGCGGACGTGCTCATCTGCGCCGGCCGCGTACCCTTCAAGCTCGCGCCCGTGCTGCGGCGCATCTGGCAGCAGATGCCGCAACCGAAGTGGGCGATCTCGATGGGTGCCTGCGCGTCCAGCGGCAACGGCATCTTCGACAATTACGCCGTCGTGCAGGGGATCGACACCGTCATCCCGGTGGACGTCTACGTGCCCGGCTGCCCGCCGCGACCGGAGGGCCTGATCTACGGCATCATGCTGCTGCAGAAGAAGATCATGAATGAACGCTCGAGCGACCCGACGCTGCGCCGCGAGATGGAACCCGACCCGAAAAGTCAGCTGTACATCCCGCCGCAGGCCATCGACGAGATGTCCGAGAACTTCGGCAACTCCGTCCATCAGACGCGCTCGAGCCTGTGACGTCGCCCACCGCAGGAGCCGGGGGCGGCGGAGCGTTCTCGCCAGTGGTCGCCGGATCCGCATCGTCCGAGACGGCGCCGCCGCAGACGCCGCGCGACGTACCGCGGTCCGGTGGCGCCGCGAACCCCAGCGCCGAGGCGCTGCGCCAGAAGTTCGGGAGCGCCATCCAACGCGTGGACGTGGTATGGGGCGACACGAACGTGTATGTCGACCGGAACCGCGTCGGCGAGATCGTGCGCTGGCTGCACGACGATCCGTCGCAGCGCTACGACTTTCTCGCCGACGTCACCGCGGTCGAATTCCGCGATCCCGAGATGCCCATCGAGGTGATATGGCATCTGCGCTCGCTGCCGTACCGCCGCTTTCTCCGGCTCAAGGTCCTGCTCGAGAAATCGCAGCCGCTCGCGGTGTCGAGCGTGTGGCCCATCTACAAGAGTGCTGATTGGCTCGAGCGCGAATGCTACGACATGTTCGGGATCGCGTTCGAGGGCCATCCCGATCTGCGCCGTCTGCTGATGTGGGAGGGCTACAAGGAAGGGTTTCCACTGCGCAAGGATTTTCCCATGCGCGGCCGGTTCAGCCGTTCGGAGCAGCTGCGCCAGGCGCTCGCGGCCAACCCCGAAGCGCGCTACTCGATGCACGAGCTCTCCATCGCGCAGGCATTCGAGGACCTTCCCGACGAAATGCGCCGCCGCCTGAACAAGGGCGAGAAGGTGGGCGAATAGATGGCAACCACCAGACGCACCGTCGACGTCGAGCTGTCGACCACGGGACTCGACGCGCACGGGCGGCCGCAGCGCGTGCCGCTCGTGACCGACGAGTCGGGCAACGTCACCACGCTCGACGCGCCAACGGGGATCGAGCCGGATCTCGCCGGTGAGCACATGCTCATCAACATCGGACCGCAGCACCCCGCGACCCACGGCGTGTTGCGGCTCGTGCTGGAGCTTGACGGCGAGACCGTGGTTCGCTGCATTCCGCACATCGGCTACCTGCACTGCGGATTCGAGAAGAGCGGGGAGTACCGCCAGTACAACCAGATCATCCCGTACACCGACCGCGAGGACTACCTCAACTCGCCGGGCAACAACGTCGCGTTCGCGCTCGGCGCCGAGCGTCTCTTCGGGATCGAGATCACCGAGCGGTGCAAGGTGCTGCGCGTCATCGCCGGCGAGCTGTCGCGGATCATGTCGCACCTGGTGTGGGCCGGCACCACGTGCATCGACATCGGCGCCTTCACGCCCTTCCTGTGGATGTTCTATCAGCGCGAGGCGATCTACAAGCTGATGGAGGACTGGGTCGGCGCGCGCCTCACGACCAGCGTCACGCGCGTTGGCGGCATGGCCGCGGACATTCCCGACGGCTGGGTGGATCAGCTCAAGCACTTCGTCCGCACGTTCCCGAAGACGATGTCCGAGGTGGACCGCGTCGTCACACGCAACGGCATCTGGGTCGGCCGAACGATCGGACTCGGCGTGATGACCGCGGACGAGGCGGTGAACTACGGACTCTCGGGCCCGATGGTGCGCGCGTCGGGCGTCGCGTACGACGTGCGCAAGGATTTTCCGTATCTCGACTACGAGACGTATGACTTCGACGTCCCGGTCGGAACGAACGGAGACGTGTACGACCGGTATCTCGTCCGCATGGAAGAGATGCGGCAATCGGTGCGCATCCTCGAGCAGGCCATCCAGCGTTTGCCCGACGGCCCGGTGAACATCGACGACCACCGCGTCATCCTGCCGCCCAAGAGCCGCGCGACGAGCGACATGGAATCCATGATCCATCACTTCAAGCAGGTGATGGAGGGCCCGCGTCCGCCGATCGGCGAGGTGTACCTGCCGGTCGAAAGCCCCAAGGGGGAGAAGGGCTACTATATGGTATCGGATGGCACGTCCAAGCCGGTGCGCTGGCGCATCCGTCCTCCCTCGTTCGTGAACCTGTCAGCCATCCCGAAGATGGTGGAGGGACACCTGCTCTCCGACGTCATCGCGATCAACGCCTCCATCGACATTGTGATGGGAGAAATCGACCGGTGAGCGCTCGGGAGATGGGCGAGGTACACGCGCCGGCGCATGCGTCGCACACGCACGGTCACGCCGAGGACAAGCACGAGCCCGTGTTCGTCGGCGACCGCCGCAAGGAGCTCGACGACATCCTGTCACGCTATCCGACGAAGATGGCGGCGCTGCTTCCGGCGCTGTGGGTTGTGCAGAACGCCCGCGGGTGGGTCAGCGAGGCCGCGATGGCGGAAGTGGCGCAGCAGCTCGAGCTCACGCCGGCGTACGTGAAAGGCGTGGTGACCTTTTATACGATGTACCACCAGCATCCGGTTGGTCGCCACTTCATTCAGGTGTGCACCACGTCGCCCTGCCAGATCTGCGGCGCGGATGAGGTGCGCGATGCGTTCCTCCGTCACACCGGATGCGAAGAGCTCGGCGTCACCTCGGCCGACGGCAAGTACACCGTGATCGAGGTGGAATGCCTCGGGGCCTGCGGCTTCGCGACGCCGGTCATGATCAACGAGACCTTCATCGAATCCGTCACGCCGGCCAAGGTGCCGGAGATCCTCGGCGGTCTGAAATAATGGGCTATCCCCACAAATCGCATGCGCGTGAGAGCGCGGTGTTGTCCAAGCACTTCGGCAACCGCGAGGCCATCTCGCTGGACGGCTGGAAGAAGGTCGGCGGCTACAAGGCGCTGGACCAGGCGCTCGGCATGGCGCCGGCGGATGTCGTGACGATCGTGAAGGACTCCGGATTGCGCGGCCGCGGCGGCGCGGGGTTCCCGACCGGCGTGAAGTGGTCGTTCATGAAGCCGGGAGACGGCAAGCCGCATTACCTCGTCTGCAACGCGGACGAGTCCGAGCCGGGCACGTTCAAGGACCGGGAGATCATGCGGTGGACGCCGCATGCGCTCGTGGAAGGCTGCGCCATCGGCTGCCACGCGATCGGCGCCGAGACCTGCTACATCTACATCCGCGGTGAGTTCACCGAGCCGCTCGAGCGCGTCGAGGCAGCGCTGCGCGAAGCGCGCGCGGCGGGGATCATCGGCAAGAACGCGATGGGCTCGGGCAGGACGATCAACATCTGGGTGCACAAAGGCGCGGGCGCATACATCTGCGGTGAAGAGACCGCGATGATGAACTCGATCGAGGGGCGCCGCGGCAATCCGCGCATCAAGCCGCCGTTCCCGGCGGTCGCGGGAGTGTTCGCGCAGCCGACGACGATCAACAACGTCGAGACGCTGAGCGCCGTTCCCCACATCATCAACAACGGCGCGAACTGGTACAAGAAGTTCTCGCGGTCGGACAACCCGAAGAGCACGGGCACCAAGCTGTACTCGGTCTGCGGCAACATCGCGCGTCCGGGCAACTACGAGGTGCCGATGGGATTTCCGTTCAAGGATTTCCTGCACGAGGTGTGCGGTGGTCCACTCCCCGGCCGCCGATTCCGCGCGATCATCCCCGGCGGCATCTCGGTGCCGATCCAGACGGTGGCCGAAGCGGAGGCTTCGCTGATGGACTACGAGGGATTCGTCGCGCAGGGGTCGATGCTCGGCTCGGGCGGCGTGATCGTTGTGGACGACGCGCAGAACCTCGTGAAGTTCATCGCGCGTGCCGCCCGCTTCTTCGCGCACGAAAGCTGCGCGCAATGCACACAGTGCCGCGAAGGGACGGCGTGGACCACGAAGATCATGGAGCGCATCGCGGCCGGCGACGGCACGACGGAGGATCTCGACACGCTCTTGAGCATCGCCGACAACATGACGGGGAAGACCATCTGCGTGCTCAGCGACTCGTGCGCGACGCCCGTGGTCTCCGGCATCAACAAGTTCCGCTCCGATTTCGAGAATCTGATCAAGAAGCGCACGATGCATCCTGTCCCGGCGGTCGCATGACGGCACCGCCTGCGGCTCCTCCGAGCACCGTCACGCTCACGATCGAAGGGCGGCAGGTCACCGTCCCGGCGGGCACGTCCATCCTCGAAGCAGCTAAAGCTGCTGGCGTTCTGATCCCGCACTATTGTTATCACCCCGGCTTGCCCGTGGCTGGGGTGTGCCGCATGTGCCTCGTGGAAGTGGAGAAGGCGCCGAAGCTCGCGCCGTCGTGCGCGACCGCGGTCGCCGAAGGTCAGGTCGTCCACGTGCATTCCGACAAGGCGCTCGAGGCACGCAAGGGCGTCCTCGAGATGCTGCTCATCAACCACCCGCTCGACTGCCCGATCTGCGATCAGGCGGGCGAGTGCGAGCTCCAGGACTACACGTTCCAGGAAGGGCGCGCAGAAGGGCGGTACCGCGAGCCGAAGCGCTTCAATCCGGTCGAGGATTTCGGCGGCGACGTCGTGTACGTCGCCAACCGCTGCATCCTGTGCACCCGATGCGTGCGCTTCATGGACGATGTCGCGCAGGATCCCGTGCTCAACGTCAGCGAGCGCGGTGACCGTGCGCTGATCGGCAAGTTCGAGGGCGAGGACATGACGCATCCCTGGGCGGGCAACGTCATCGATCTCTGTCCAGTGGGCGCGCTCCTGTCCAAGGATTCGCTGAACAAGGCACGCGCGTGGGAGCTGGACCGCACCGCCTCCGTCTGCCCGAACTGCTCGCAGGGCTGCAACATGATCATCGAGACGCGCGACAACGCGGTGATGCGCCTGCGGCCGCGGCCGAACGAGGACGTCAACAAGTACTTCATGTGCGACCACGGCCGGCTGAACTACCGCTGGCTGAATCGCCGCGACCGCGTCGACGTGCCCCACGTGCGGGGCAGCGTCGGCATGGGTGCCACCGATTGGGACGGGGCGCTCAGCGCGGCCGCGAAGCTGCTCAGCGGAAAGCGCGCCTTCGTGCTCGCGTCGCCGATGCTGTCGAACGAAGCGCTGTATCTGCTCTCGCGCCTGGTGAAGAAGACCGGCGGTACGGGCGTCTTCCGCGTCCCGCAGGGTGACGAGGCGCCGCTGCCCGGCGTGAAGGATCTCTCGCTCCGCCGCGACCGCGCCGCGAACGCGAACGGCGCGGCCTTGTTCGGCTTCTCGCGCAGCGACAATCCGCTGAGCGGCTACAAGACCGGCGACGTGCTCGTCGTCGCGGATGAAGAGCTGCTTGGTGTCGACGTGGCGGCGAACATCGCCGGTCCGATCATCGTCGTCGGCACCACACTCCCGGCGTGGGCGAAGGGCAAGGCGGCCGTCGTGCTGCCCATCGCCAACATGGCGGAGGAAGAGGGAACCTTCACGAACGTTCGCGGCCGGGTGCAGCGGTTCATGCAGGCGAAGGCCGCGCCCGGCTTGGCGCGTCCCAGCTGGTGGGTGCTGTCCGATCTGCTGAGCGCCGCCGGCGAGCCGACGCAGTTCTTCCTCGCGAGCGACGTATTCGCCGCGATGTCGAAGGACGTCTCCCACTTTGCCGGAATGACCTACGACGCGCTCGGCCTCAAGGGCGGCGGGGGAAAACAAGCGCAATGAATCCGGAGCAGTCCATCGGCGTGTTCCTGCTGGCGACGATCATCAAGATGCTGATCGTGTTCACCATCTATATGGTAGGCGTCGCCATGCTCACGCTCGCCGAACGGAAGGTGTCGGCGTGGATGCAGGATCGCCTCGGACCGAATCGCGTGGGCAAAGGCTGGCTGCAGCCGGCAGCGGATGGTCTCAAGAACATCATGAAGGAAGAGACCTATCCGGACGCGGCGTACATGCCGCTCTTCGTCCTGGCGCCAGCGATGGCGTTCATTCCCGCGCTGGTGACGTGGGCCGTCATCCCGTTCGGCGCGCCCCTCGACACGCGCTGGGGCCGCATCGAGCTCGCGCTGGCGCCGCTCCCGATCGGCTTCCTCTTCATCCTCGCGCTGGCCTCGCTCGGCATCTACGGCATCGTGCTCGCCGGCTGGTCGTCCAACAACAAGTACTCGCTGCTGGGTGGTCTGCGCTCCAGCGCGCAGATGGTGTCGTACGAGATCTCGATGGGCATGGCGACGATCCCGGTCCTGCTGCTGGCCGGGAACGTGTCGCTCAACCAGATCGTCGAGCAGCAGGCCACCGTCGCGCCGTTATCATGGAACGTCGCGACGTGCACGATCGCATGGCTCATCTTCCTGATCGCCGCCTTCGCGGAGACGAACCGCCTGCCGTTCGACCTCCCCGAGGCCGAGTCCGAGCTGATCGCGGGATATCACTCCGAATACAGCGCGATGAAGTTCTCGCTCTTCTTCATCGCCGAGTACGCGAACATGGTCACGGCGAGCGCACTGATGTCCACGCTGTTCTTCGGCGGCTGGGACATTCCGTTCACGACGTGGGACAACGTCGCACCCCACACGGGCATCAAGACGCTGCTGACGACGCTGTTCTTCTTCTCGAAGATCCTGTTCTTCGTGTTCTTCTACATGTGGATCCGCTGGACACTGCCGCGCTTCCGCTATGACCAGCTCATGGCCCTCGGCTGGAAGGTGCTGCTGCCGGTGGCGCTGGCGTACATCGTCGTCATGGGCGGCGCCGTTGTCGGCCTCCAGATGGCGGGCTTCCATCTGGCCTCGTGGCAGTTCAACGCATCGTTGTTCGGCCTCAACGTAGTGCTCGTGCTCCTGCTGCTGTACGTCCTTGACCGCGGTCGCATCGTGAGCCCCGCGTACTCGCGGCTCGATCGCAGACATCTCGACCGGCTGCGCGCCATGAGCGCGCTCGCACCCGCCGGCAGTGCTCCATCCACACCCGCGGAGGCGCGCAGCTGATGGCCATCGGCGTGAAAGTGCTCGAGCGTCCCATCGAGCAGACCAGCTACCTGCGAGCCGCGCTCAAGGGAATGGGTCTGACACTCAAGCACATGTTCCAGGAGAAGGTCACGGTCCAGTATCCGGAGCAGAAGTGGTCGCTCTCGCCGCGCTGGCGCGGGACGCATCGCATGCTCACGACGGAGGACGGCAAGGCCAAGTGCGTTGCGTGCGGTCTCTGTCCCACGGTGTGCCCATCCAATTGCATCAAGCTCGTTCCGGGCGAGGACGAGAACGGCAACCGCTATCCACTCGTCTTCGAGATCGACGAGTTTCGCTGCATCTTCTGCGGGTATTGCCAGGAGGTATGCCCCGAGGAAGCCATTCACGTCGGGCGGCACTACGAGAACTCCGAGTACTCGCGCGAAGGATTCGTGTACGATCTCGAGCGCCTGATGGCGCAGACGCATCCGGTGTGCGAGATGTGGGATCCCGCCGACCCGAAGGGCGAGTAGCGATGACCGGCGAGCATCCGCTGTTCTTCACGTTCCACTTCTATCTCTTCGGCCTCGTCTCCATCGTGTCGGCGCTCCTGTTCGTGACACGCAAGAGCCCCGTCGCCGCCGCGCTCTGGCTCGTGAACACGATGTTCTGCCTGGCGGCGCTGTACATCCTCCTCGATGCGCAGTTCATCGGCGCCATTCAGGTTCTGGTGTACGCCGGCGCCATCATGGTCGTGTTTCTCTTCGTGATCATGCTGCTCAACCTCGGCCACCCGTCCGAGCTGGCCGACGCGCGCAGCATCGGTTGGAAGCTCGCCGCCGGAGCGGTGGGACTGATTCTCATCGCCGAGGTGTTCGCCCTCACGCGCGTGCGCGTTCCCGACACACTCTCCGTCCCTGCAGGCTCGATCGCGGCGGACATCGCGCAGAACGGCGCGATCGCGCCGATCGCGCGACCGCTCTTCACCGAATATCTCCTCGCATTCGAGCTCACGAGCATCCTGCTGCTCGCGGCGATCGTCGGCGCCGTCGTGCTGGGCCGTCGTCGCACCCAGGCCGAGGAGGCGCCGCATGCTGGCTGAGTCGCTCTTCTTTTCGGCCGTCCTGTTCACGATCGGCGTGGTCGGCGTGCTCACCCGGCGCAACGCGATCATCATTTTCATGTGCGTCGAGCTGATGCTCAACGCGGTGAACCTCGCGTTCGTCGCCTTCGCGCAGGTGCACGGCGTGGCCGGCCAGGTGTTCGTGTTCTTCGTCATGACGGTCGCCGCGGCTGAAGCGGCGGTGGGACTCGCGATCATCATCGCGCTGTTCCGTCACAAGCAGACCGTCAACCTGCAGCAGATCAATCTGCTCAAGGGATGATCCTGATTCCGCAGGCCGAGGCCGCGGCCACGCACGCATTGTCGGGTACCGCTGCCGAGTGGCTCTGGGTGGTGCCCCTGCTGCCGCTCCTCGGTTTCGTGCTCAACGGCGCGCTCTCCATCGTTTCGGCGACGCACCTTGGTCCGGCAGATCCGAACGTGGCGCACGGCGCGGACGGGCATCACGCTGCGCACGCTGGAACGGCAGACGCGCACGGAGCAACAGCAGACGACCATCATGTGATCGCGCGCCATCCGTACGCGGCGCTCACGAGCATCATCGGGCCCGCGGTGCTCGTGCTGGCCTTCCTGCTATCGGCCGTGATCTTCTGGCAATTCCGTGCGGCCGCGGGCGACGCGCGCGTGCCGTTCGTGCAGCGCTACTTCACGTGGATGCCCGTCGGCGATCTACATCTCGACGCCGCGCTCATGATCGACCAGCTCTCGCTCGTCATGCTGCTCGTGGTGACCGGCGTCGGCTCCCTGATCCACATCTTCAGTGTGGGCTACATGCGCGATGACGCGGGATATCCGCGCTACTTCGCGTACCTCAATCTGTTCGTGTTCTTCATGCTCCTGCTGGTGCTCGGAGCGAATTACCCGGTGATGTTCGTCGGGTGGGAAGGAGTGGGCGTGTGCTCCTACCTGCTGGTCGGCTTCTGGTTCAGCGAGAAGGCCAATGCCGACGCGGGGAAGAAGGCGTTCATCGTCAACCGCATCGGCGACTTCGGATTCCTGATCGCGATGTTCCTGCTCTTCGCCAACCTGGGGACGCTGGATTTCGAGGGACTGCGCGTGGCCGCAGGGAACCTCGAGCCCGGAGGCGCGCTGGTGACGGCCATCTGTCTGTTCCTCTTCCTCGGCTGCACCGGCAAGAGCGCACAGATTCCGCTGTACACCTGGCTGCCCGACGCCATGGCGGGACCGACGCCCGTCTCGGCGCTCATCCATGCCGCGACGATGGTGACCGCGGGCGTCTACCTCATCGCGCGCAGCAGCTTCCTGTTCTCGCTCGCGCCGGTGGCGTCCCTCACGGTCGTGGTCATCGGCGCGCTTACGGCGATTTTCGCGGCGACCATCGGGCTGAAGCAGTGGGACATCAAGAAAGTGCTCGCGTATTCCACGGTGTCCCAGCTCGGCTACATGTTCGTCGGCGTGGGCGCCGGGGCGTACGCCGCGGGGGTGTTTCACCTGGTGACGCACGCGTTCTTCAAGGCGCTCCTGTTCCTCGGCTCCGGCTCCGTGATCTTCGCGATGCATCGTGCGTATCATGCCACGCACAGCCACGAGGACGCGCAGGACATGCGCAACATGGGCGGGTTGCGTCGCTACATGCCGCTGACGTTCGGGCTGATGTGGATTGCCACACTCGCGATCGCCGGCGTGCCGCCATTCGCAGGCTTCTTCTCCAAGGACGAGATCCTTGGCGCGGTGTTCGAGCGGGCGCGTGAGAGCACGCTCGCCGAGGCGCACTGGCTCGGCATTCCCGGCAGCATCGTGCTGTACGCGTGTTATGCGATCGGTCTGGCCGCGGCGCTCATGACGGCCGTCTACATGACGCGCATGATGCTCTACACCTTCCACGGTCCGAATCGCACCGGCGAGAAGGAGCGCGACCATCTGGGCGAGGCGCCCTGGGTCATGACCGGCCCGTTGCTCGTGCTGGGCGTACTCAGTGCAATCGGCGGATGGCTCAACCTGCCGAAATTCCTGCCGCTCGGTCCCATCGGAGCACTCGAGCACTGGCTCGAGCCCGTGGTCGGCGAATCGGCGCTCCGCATCACGCACGGCGTCGAGCCGCACATCACGGACTCGCTGGAGTACACGCTCGTCGGGGCGGCCGTCGCGATCGCGGCGATCGGCATCTGGATCGCGTGGAGTCGGCTGGATCCCGCGCGTCTGGTGCCGAAGGCGCAGGCGACGCCCGAAGAGGGATTCGAGCGCGTGCTGGAGCACAAGTACTACGTGGACGAGATCTACGATCGTGGCGTCGTACAGCCGACGTACAAGACGTCGCGCAACCTGCTGTGGCGCGGCATCGACGTGGGGCTGATCGACGGGTTGTTCGTCAACGGCAGCGCGTGGCTCGCGCGCGGTCTGGGGTGGATCGGCTCGGCACTGCAGTCCGGCCAGGTCGGCACATATGCCTGGGTTCTCGTTCTCGGCGTTCTCGCAGTGGTCGGCGCCGTCACGCTTCACTGATCCATGCGCGATTTTCTGAATTCCATCGGCTACATGGGCTGGGTGCTCCCGGCGCTTCTCGCGATCCCGGTCGTGGGTGCCGCGCTCGTGTGGGCGACGCCGACGCCGCGTCGTCGCGGATTGCCTGTCGGCACGGACGAGGTAGCGGCCGGCATCGCCAGCGGCCCGCGCTGGGTGGCGTTCTGGGTCCTGCTCATCGAGTTCGTCGTATCGCTGGGGTTGTGGTGGGCGTTCGATCCGTCGACGTCGCAGTGGCAGGCCGTGTTCGATCGGTCGTGGATCCCCGGATGGGGCGTGCGTTTCACCATCGGCATCGATGGCATCGCGCTGATGATGATCCTGCTCACCACGTTCATCATGGTGCTGGCCGTCGTCGGCAGCTGGACGGGCATTCGCGCCCGGTCGCACGGCTACTACTCGCTGATGCTGCTGCTGACGGCCGGGATGCTCGGCGTGTTCATGTCGCTGGATCTCTTCCTCTTCTATGTGATGTGGGAAGTGATGCTGGTGCCGATGTACTTCATCGTCGGCATCTGGGGCGGCGAGCGGCGCGTCTATGCGAGCGTGAAGTTCTTCATTTACACGATGGTGGGCTCGCTGCTCATGCTCGTGGCCATC
>DATFHG010000201.1:0-32627 GCA_035248725.1 Gemmatimonadaceae bacterium
GTTCCATGCCGTGGAACACGAGCCGCCGGTGGAGCAGCCGGACGATGAATTCCCCTTCGTCCTGACGACGGGACGGCGCCTGGAGAGCTACAATACGGGCGTCCAGAGCGGCGGCTACGCCTCACCGCTGCATCGCGGCGAGACCGTGGACATCGCGCCCGAGGACGCGGAACGTCTGCGCGTCGCCAACGGCGACGTCGTTCGGGTGACGTCGCGGCGAGGATCCGTCGAGGCGCCGGCGCGCATCGACCCCGCACTCAAACCGGGTCTCGTGTTCATGACGCTGCACTTCCCCGATCAGGTCGCGACGAACTTCCTCACCATCGACGCGTTCGATCCGTTGTCGGGGACGGCCGAATTCAAGGCATGTGCGGTACGCGTCGAGCCCGCGAAGACGCAACGGCCGCAGCTGCGCCCGACCACGGCGCACCGCGCGGTGCCGATCGCCGGAGACTGATGGACCTTCATTTCCTCGACGCCGAGCCCACCGCGGACGAGCGCGCAGCGGTCGACGCGCTGCTCGGCGCCGCGGCGTCCGGTTGGGATGGGGGCACGCGCGACCCCGTGCGAGACACGCACGTGGCGTTCGGGGGACATGACGCGCGGTCGCGGCGGCACCTGCTGCTTCCCGCGCTGCATGCTGTTCAATCGCGCGTGGGATGGATCAGCGAGGGTGCCCTGAACTATGTCTGCCAGCGTCTGACGGTACCGCCCGCGGATGCCTGGGGCGTCGCGACGTTCTACGCGCTGTTCTCCACCACACCGCGACCGCGCCGCGTGCTGCACGTCTGCGACGACATCGCGTGCAAGTGCCGCGGTTCCGATGAGCTCATCGCGGTGCTGGAGAACAGTGTCGAGCCCGAACATCATGCGCCGCGCGGCGATCATGTGGAGGTTGGCGCAGCTGCGTGGGTCCGCTCGCCATGTCTCGGCATGTGCGATCGTGCGCCGGCAGCGCTGCTGCAGGAGTTCGGGGCGGAGCCACATGATATCGCGTTAGGGAATGTCACCGAGAGCGTTCTCGGCGCCGCCTTCGGCGGCGGTCCGTCCTCGGCGGCCGCAAAGGGCGCGGCCGGGCCGCGCGCAAGGGCGAAGGGCTCGAAGCGTGTGGCCGCCGAGAACAGTTACACAGCAATCTTTGGAACTCCGGACAGTGCGATCCTCCTCCAGCGCGTTGGTCGCGTCGATCCGACGAGCCTGGACGCGTACCGGGCGTCCGGTGGGTACGCGGCGCTGCGCCGCGCGCTGGAGATCGGCCGCGACCGCGTGATCGCTGAAGTCACGGAATCCAAGCTGATGGGTCGTGGCGGCGCCGCATTCCCCACCGGGCGCAAGTGGGACGCCGTCGCACGGCAGCCCGCGCAACCGCATTACCTCATCTGCAACGCCGACGAATCCGAGCCGGGCACGTTCAAGGACCGCGTGCTCATGGAGCAGGACCCGTTCGCACTGGTCGAAGCCATGACCATTGCGGCGTTCGCGACGGGTTGCGAGACGGGCTACCTGTACATCCGCGGCGAGTATCCGCTCGCCGTCACGCGCATGCGACACGCGATCGAGGCCGCGCGCAGCGCGAACGTGCTCGGCGAGAACATCCTTGGCACGGGCGTGCACTTCGACATCGAGATCCGCCGCGGCGCCGGCGCCTACATCTGCGGCGAAGAAACCGCCCTCTTCAACTCCATCGAGGGGCTGCGCGGCGAACCGCGCAACAAGCCCCCCTTCCCCGTGCAGGCGGGACTCTTCGGCAAGCCGACGGTCGTGAACAACGTCGAGACGCTCATGAACGTGCCGCACATCATCGCGATGGGTGGTGCCGCATATGCGAAGATCGGCACGGCGCAATCGACCGGCACGCGACTGTTCTGCGTGAGTGGATGCGTCGCAACACCCGGTCTGTACGAAGCCCCGTTCGGGATCACCGCGCGTGACCTGCTCGAAATGGCGGGAGGCGTGCGTTCCGGCCGGCGGCTGCAGACAGTGCTCCTCGGCGGAGCGGCCGGCGTGTTCATTCGCCCCGACGAGCTGGACATGCGGCTGACCTTCGAGGACACGCGTGCGGCCAAAGCGACCCTCGGCTCCGGCGTGTTTCTCGTCTTCGACAACAGCGTGGACCTCGGCGACGTGCTGCGTCGCATCGCGGCATTCTTCCGCGACGAATCGTGCGGACAGTGCGTTCCCTGCCGCGTCGGCACCGTGCGACAGGAGGAGGCGTTGCATCGCATCGCGGCTCGCAAGACGCGCGGCGGGATCGACGCCGAAGTCGCGCTCCTCGATGACGTGGGCGCGGCAATGAAGGACGCCTCGATCTGCGGGTTGGGACAAACCGCCTACAGCGCCATCGAGTCGGCGATCCACCGCTTGCGCGTCTACGACGGTGCCACGGGGGCCAGCGCATGACCGCGATCCAGCCCCGCTCCGAGCCGATGTACCGCATCGAGCGCCGCCAGCGTGACGAGCCGCGCGCCCAGATCGCATTGACCATCGACGGCCAGAAGGTGCGCGTCCCCGAGGGCACGACGATCCTCGGCGCATGCGCGACCCTCGGCATCGAGATCCCGACGCTCTGCTTTCTGGAGACGCTGCATCCGGTGAACGTGTGCCGCATCTGCGTGGTCGAGCTCGAGGGCGCGCGGGTGCTCGTGCCGTCCTGTTCGCGTCCGGTGGAAGAGGGCATGGTGGTGAAGACGCGCAGCGAGCGCGTGGACCTCAGCCGCCGACTCGTGCTCGAGATGCTCGGGTCATCCGTGGATCTGTCGATCACGCCCAGGGTCGCCGAATGGATGGCGGAGTACGACGCCGACCCGGCGCGCTTCGGTCCGCCCGCACCGCCGGCCGCGCCCGGGGAGCGCGACGCGCTCGTGCCGGGCCACCACGCGCCGCCCGATCCCGATTTCGCGGCGACCGTGGCGCAGCCGACGAAAGTGGACAACGACCTGTACGTTCGCGACTACGCCAAGTGCATCCTGTGCTACAAGTGCGTGGAGGCGTGCGGTCCGGATCACCAGAACACGTTCGCGATCGCTGTCGCGGGGCGCGGCTTCGACGCGCGCATCTCGACGGAGCTGGCTGTCCCGCTGCCGGATTCCGCGTGCGTCTACTGCGGCAACTGCATCGCCGTGTGCCCCACCGGTGCGTTGATGCCGAAACGGGAATACGACGCGCGCGCCGCCGGCGACTGGAAGGCGGATGCGCAGACGACCACGGACACGATCTGCCCGTACTGCGGCGTGGGATGCACGCTCACGCTGCACGTGCAGGACGGCGAGATCATGAAGGCCACGTCGCCGCTCGAGAACGAGATCACGCTCGGCAACCTGTGCATCAAGGGGCGTTTCGGGTGGCGGTTCGTTCATGGCAAATAGCACGCTGGGTTACTCGGCGCCTACCGCGCCGCACGCGTACCTGCGGGTCGGCGACGACGCAAGCACCAGCGAGTCCGCGCCATTGGCTGCGGAAGTGCCCGTGGCGCTCGTGTACAACGCGCGGCCGCACGTCGTGATGATGTGTACGCCGGAGGATCTGGAAGACTTCGCCTACGGATTCACGATCACCGAACAGATCGCGACGATCGACGAAGTGCGTCGCGTGGAGGTCGTGAAATACGCGCGCGGCATCGAGCTGCAGATCGAGGTCGCCGCGGAAGTGTCCAGCCGCCTGGACGCGCGCGGGCGCGCGATGGTCGCGCGCACGGGGTGTGGCCTGTGCGGCGTGGAAGTCATCGACGCAGCCATGCGCGATCTCGCGCCCGTCCGGGCCGCGTTGACGGTCACGCGCGACGCGCTGTGGCACGCGAGCGCCGGGCTGGACTCCGGGCAGAGTCTCAACCGCGAGGTGCACGCCATCCATGCCGCCGCGTGGGCCACCGCCGCGGGCGACGTGCGCGTGACCCGCGAGGACGTCGGCCGCCACAACGCGCTCGACAAGGTCATCGGCGCGCTCGCGCGGGAGGGCATCGACCCCAGCGCCGGCTTCGCGCTCGTCACCAGCCGCGCGAGCTACGAGCTGGTGCAGAAGTCCGCCGTCGCGAACGTCGCGCTGCTCGCGGCGGTCTCGCGTCCGACCGCGCTGGCGGTGCAGCTCGCCGACAGCGCAGGCATCACGCTCGTGGGCCTGCTGCGCGGGCACACCGCCAACGTGTACACCCATCCATCGCGCATCGCCGACGCCAGCCTCCATAAGGAATAGGACCACACGTTCACACCATGTCCGAACAGATCACGATTCCTTCCGACATCGAGATCGCGCAGGCCGCGCGTCCCCGTCCCATCACCGACGTCGCGAAGGACGTCGGACTGGGCGCGGACGATCTCGATCTGTATGGCAAGTACAAGGCGAAGATTCCGCTGGAGATCTCGCAGCGACCCGTGAAGGGGCGCCTGGTGCTGGTCACCGCGATGAACCCGACGCCCGCGGGCGAAGGCAAGAGCACCGTGACCGTCGGCCTGACGCAGGCGCTGCGTCGCCTGGGCAAGAACGCGATGCTCTGCATGCGCGAGCCGAGCCTGGGGCCCGTGTTCGGCATGAAGGGCGGCGCCGCGGGCGGCGGGTATTCGCAGCTGCTGCCGATGCAGGACATCAATCTGCATTTCACGGGCGACTTCCACGCCATATCCAGCGCCCACGCGTTGCTGGCCGCGTTGATCGACAATCACCTGACGCAGGGGAACGCGCTGCGCATCGACCCGCGACGCATCACCTGGCCTCGGGCGATCGACATGAACGATCGCGCGCTGCGCCAGACGGTCATCGGCATGGGCGGCGTCGGCAACGGCGTCGTGCGTGAGGAACGGTGGGTGATCCTCGCCGCCAGCGAGATCATGGCCATCGTCGCGCTCGCGCGCAGCTACGAGGACCTCGAGGATCGTCTCGCTCGAATCATCATCGGCGCCACCGAGGGCGCCGCGCGCACGCCGGTGCGCGCGGGCGAGATCCGTGCTGCGGGCGCGATGGCGCTGCTCCTCGACGACGCCATCCGCCCGAATCTGGTGCAGACGCTCGAGGGCGGGCCGGCGTTCGTGCATGCCGGCCCGTTCGGCAACATCGCGCATGGATGCAACTCGCTGCTCGCCACTCGATCCGCGCTGGCCCTCGCGGACATCGTCGTCACCGAGGCGGGCTTCGGCTCGGACCTCGGCGCGGAGAAATTCTTCGACATCAAGTGCCGCTTCGGCGACCTGAATCCTGAAGCCGCGGTCCTCGTCGCGACCGTGCGATCCCTGAAAATGCAGGGCGGCGCGAACAAGAAGGCATTGACCACCGAGGATCTCGGCGCGCTCGAGCGCGGCCTGCCGAATCTCGAGAAGCACATCGAGAACGTGCGACAGTTCGGCGTGCCGGTCGTGGTCGCGCTGAACCGCGTATCGGCGGACACCGAACGCGAGCTCCGCATGGTGCAGGAGTTCGCCGAGCAGCTCGGCGCACCCGTCGCGCTGACGGAGGTGTGGGCGCGCGGCGGGGCCGGCGGCGAGGAGCTGGGGAAACAGCTGCTCGCCCTGCTCGACAAGAAAGGCGCGGAATATCGGCCGCTCTACGCGACCGACCGGCCGATTCGCGAGAAGATCGAGACTATCGTGCGCAAGGTGTACGGCGGAGAGGGCGTCGACTACGCCCCGGCCGCGGATCGCGCGATCGATTATCTCGAATCGGTGGGACTCGGCGACACGCCGGTGTGCATCGCGAAGACGCAGTACTCGCTCACGGACGACCCCACCGTTCTCGGCCGGCCGACGAATTTCCGGATCACCATCAATGAAGTGACGCCGTCGGCGGGCGCGGGCTTCGTGGTCGCGCGTGCCGGTGAGATCATGACGATGCCGGGACTTCCGAAGGATCCCGCGGCAGAGCGCATCGGCAAATTGTCGACGGGCGAGGTGGTGGGACTGTTCTGAGTGGCACCGTCCGTGCGGCAGCGGGTACGACCTTTCAGCAAGGAGGATGTACCCATGCACAACACGATTCTCTCGCGCAGCGTTGCCGTCGTCGCGCTCGCGTGTACGACGCTCGTCGGCTGTTCGTCGCTCCAGAGCAACAAGGCCAAGGGTGGCGTAACGGGCGCGGCCGTCGGCGGGGCCGCCGGCGCGATGATCGGACGCGCGAACGGTTCGACGGCGAAGGGCGCCATCATCGGCGCGGTCGTCGGTGGAACCGTTGGCGCGATCATCGGCCATCAGATGGATCAGCAGGCGAAGGAGCTCGAGCAGAACATCCCGGGCGCGACGGTGGAGCGCGTGGGTGAAGGGATCCAGGTCACATTCGAGTCCGGACTGCTGTTCGATTTCAACTCGGATGCGGTGAAGCCCGCGGCGGCAACGAACCTCAGCAATCTCGCGGCGAGTCTCGACAAATATCCGGGCTCCAACCTGCTCATCGTCGGTCACACCGACGCGGTGGGCACGGACGAGTACAACCAGGACCTGTCGGAACGCCGCGCACGCTCCACGGCGCTGTACCTCGCGAGCAAGGGCGTCGCGTCCTCGCGGCTGCAGACCGTGGGTCGCGGCGAGACCGAGCCGGTCGCGAGCAATGATACGGAAGAGGGTCGCGCGAAGAACCGCCGCGTCGAAGTGGCGATCTACGCGAGCGATGCGTACAAGGATCAGCTCAAGCGGCAGAACCCCTAGTCCGTCACGTCTGACGGGCTCGGCCAGTTGGACACATTGATGTCGATGGGCAGGGCGACATTGGCGACACGGCGCACCACGTCGATGACGCCCTGCCACATTCCCGCGAAGTCGTGGCCGACGTCCTGCGGTGCCTTGTCGGTGGAGAAGTCGCGTCCGCTCGCGACCCAGAAGCGCGGCGTCTCCTGCAGCCCCGCGGCCTTGTACAACGCTTCCACGTCGTCGTAGACGTCCTCGGCGTTGTGCGAGTGGACGTAGATGCCGGGCCGAAAACGCGCATCCTTGAGGATCGTCGCCACCCACGCCTTGTAGTAATCGCGCATCCGCGCCGGCAGCTTTTCGGTGCGCTCGAGGTCGAGGAAGATCACGCTGCCGTTCGGAAATCCTTCCGCCTGCGTCTTGCGGATGGCGTCCACCGCGTCGACGGCGCCGCGATCAGCGCTCAGCAGATCGGCATTGCACGTGACGCCCTTCCGGGCAAGTGCAGCCAGCTGCTTGGGGGTCAGCGTGCGCGGCGTTCGTCCCCATGTCTGCTGTCCCACGTACACCACGGCGAGTCCCCAGCCCATCTTTACGAGCGTGTCGCGCTTTCCACTCCACGATTTGTCCTTGTGACAGGGCGCCGCGGGCAGGTAGTAGCCCACCCACTCGTACGGCGCATTGGGCGCGTTCTTCCACGCGTGCATCTTCTTGTCGCCGGGATAACCGTGTGTGTCGAATCCGAGATGCTTACCGGCCTCGGCTTCATCGGCAACGGGCGCGTCCTGCCCCGTCACGGCCGCGGCCGCCTGCGCCACCTTCGCGCTGACGTCGGCTGCGGCGTCGACGCTGGTTGGGGATTTGTTGCACGCGAAGATCAAAAGGCCTGCGGCAGCGAGCGCGGCTGCCTTGCGAGGCGGCAGGATGCGGGAGAACGTCACGCAAGTCGATATCGCAATGCGCGTTCCCCGTGACGACGCTCTTTCTTCTCTCACCCGCGCGCCTGGATGGACAGCGCGCACGAACGCTGCTCAATCCGGCCGCCCAGTTTCCGCTCGCGGTCCAGCTGCGGCGTCGCGAAGGAGCCACCCTGGGCGAAGTCTTCGCCTTCCTGAGCGGACTGTATTTCCGCGGCAAGCTCACGTACGCACTGACCTTCGCCGAGATCGACCCGCCGTTGGTGCCCATTCGCATCATCACCACGAGCCGCGGACTCCTGCCGCCGGACTATCGTGTGCGTGCGAAGGATCTGCTCGCGTTCGCGTCGGTTGACCTCAGCGTCGCGCGCGACGCCTTTCAGCGACCGCTGCTGCGCGATGCACGCCGGCTCAAGCGTCAGATGGGGGACGACGTGTCCGCGGTGCTGCTGGGCAGCATCGCAACCGACAAGTATGTCGAACCGCTGCTGCGCGTCTTTGGCGAACGGCTGCTGTTCCCGCGCGACTTCGTCGGACGCGGAGACATGAGTCGCGGCGGCCTCCTGCTGCGACAGGCGCGCGCCGGCGTGGAACTGGAGTACGAGCCGGTGGCGACAGCCGCGCGCCACGGTGCGCGTCCGCCGAAGCTCGCGCCATTGCGCCGCGGCTGAGTCATCCGAGCCATCCGCGGTTTAAGCGCGACATCGCACAGACTCATCGCCTCGAGTGTGATTGCGGTCACGCGCTGATCTTTCGGTCTCGACTATGATCGGTATGTCGGTTGCAACGAACCGTGACCTCGATGCCGGGGCCTTTCTCCGAGAACGAGTAGCCATGGACGCTGCCTGACGATGTCGGGATACGCCGCCGCTGCAAAACTGCCGGATGTCGCGCGTCTGTTCTCGGACGCGGAAGACAGCGAAGCGCACGGACGCTGGCAGGTCGCGCGCACGCAGTACGAGGAAGTGCTGCGCGAGCTTCCCGGCGAGGAACCGGTGCTCATCATGCGCACCATCCGTCTCGCTGCGCGATGTCTCATCGAAGCGGGTAACCTCGACGCCGCCACCGACAGCCTGGAGCTGGCGCGTGCCGCCGCGGTGGCGTTCGACGATACGGGCGAGATCGCGCACGTCATGAACCTCGAGGGCATCGTCGCGCAAAAGCGCGGCGACCTGGCGGGCGCCGAGAGTCTGTATCGCGCCGCGCGAGCGCTCGCCTGGCGCGTGAACCATACCCTGCTGGTCGCGATGCTGGAGCAGAATCTCGGAACGCTCGCGAACACGCGTGGCAATCTCACCGAGGCCAGGCTGCGCTACGAGGCCAGCCTCGCCGCGTACATGGTGCTCGGGATGCAGCCGCCCCAGGGTCCGCTGCACAACAATCTCGGCATGCTGCACACGGATCTCGGCGAATGGACGCGCGCCGCCGAGCATTTCCGCCAGGCGCTGGAGTGCGCGCGCGAGTGCGGTGACCTCGCCGAGCGACTCCGCGTGATGGCCAATCAGGCGGAGTTGTGCGTGAAGCGGCGCCGATTCGCCAAGGCGAAGCAGCTGTGCAAGCGCGTCCTGGCGCTCTCGTTGTCGCCCAGCGCCTGCAGTGGCAGCTGGATCGCCGAGGCGTACAAGCACCTCGGCGTCGCCCACCGCGAGACGGGGGCGAGGGAGGACGCCGAACGTTGCCTCACGTCCGCGCTCGCCGTCGCCGAACAGCGTGAGGACGTGCTGCTCACGGCGGAGATTCTCCACGAGCTCGCGATCCTGCATCGCGCGGCGGGCCGGCATCCCGAGACACTCAGCACGCTGACGCGCGCGCACGCACTGTTCCGGCAACTGTCCGCGAAGCCGGACCTGGGCAGCGTCGAGCGTCAGCTGCGCGACCTCGAGATGGAATTTCTCGAGATCGTCGAGCGGTGGGGGGAATCGATCGAAAGCGCGGACAGCTACACGCAGGGTCACTGCCAGCGCGTGGCCGAGCTGGCGACGCTGCTCGCGGCCGACTGCGGCATTCCCGCGGAATCCCTGCTCTGGTTCCGCATGGGCGCGTTGCTGCACGACGTCGGCAAGATCGTCGTACCCGCTGACATCCTGAACAAGGCGGGAGCGCTCACGCCGGCGGAGCTGGACCGGATGCGCAGACATCCCGTCGCCGGCGAAGAGCTCGTGGCGAACGCGAATTTCCCGTGGGACGTTCGCCCCATGATCCGCCATCATCACGAACGGTGGGACGGCACCGGCTACCCCGATGGTCTCGCCGGCGAGGCGATTCCGCTGACCGCTCGGATTCTCTGCGTCGCCGACGTCTTCGACGCGCTCACGAGCACTCGCAGCTACCGCGCCGCGCACAGCGTGGACGTCGCCGTGGCCATCATGCAGTCCGAGTGCGGCCAGACGTTCGACCCCGCGGTGCTGGACGTCTTCGTGCAGACCACACTGCCGCGCATCCGGAGGCGCGTCTGGCGCACGTCGCAGCCCGTCGCACGCCTGGAAGGCGGTCGCCGGCGCAGAACGGCGTAAACCCCGCCGCAGCGGCGCCGGCACGCGCGTCGCGCGCTGAGCACGGGCGGGTTACAATCACGCGATGACGCTCCAGAACGTTTCGGACACGGCCAAGTGGGTCGCCGAATACCGCGCGATGGAAACCGATCGCGCCGACGCCATCTTTCGCGATCCGTATGCACGGCGCCTCGCGGGACCCGACGGCGCCCGCATCGTCGCCAGCATGAAGAACGGCACGCGCTTCGGCTGGCCGATGATCGTGCGCACCGCGGTGTTCGACGAGATCATTCTCGAGCGCGTGCGATCGGCTGGCGTGGACCTCGTGCTGAATCTCGCCGCCGGCCTCGACGCCCGCCCGTGGCGGCTCGACCTGCCGGCCTCGCTGCGCTGGATCGACGTCGACCTTCCGGGCATCCTCGGTCACAAGGTGGATGTGCTGAAGGAAGAGCGACCGCGCTGCCGTTATGAATCGGTGATGCTCGACCTCACCGACCGACCCAGGCGGCAGGCGTTGTTCGCGCAGCTCGGACGCGAAAGCACCAGGACACTGATCGTTACTGAAGGATTGCTCATCTACCTCGACAGCGGCGAAGTCGCATCACTCGCCGGCGACCTCGCGTCGCAGCCTTCGTTCCGCTGGTGGTTGATCGACCTCGCCAGCCCGCGCCTGCTGAAATGGAGCGAGCGCGCGTGGGGGCAGAGCCTCCGACAGGCGAATGCGCCCTTCAAGTTCGGCCCGAAGGAGAACACCGCGTTCTTCGAGCCGTACGGCTGGAGCGAGGCCGCCTACCACTCCACGATGGACGGCGCGCGACGTCTCAACCGGGGCATGCGCGGGATGAAATTCTGGCAATTCGTCATGCGCTTCTATCCGAAGCGCTGGCGCGAGGAGATGGCGCGTTTCTCCGGCCAGGTGTTGCTCGAGCGCGTCTAGCGGTAGTGGCTTTCGTGCTTCGGCCGAAAGACCAGATCGAACGCGAGCCAGAGCGTGCGGGAGAGCGGAAAGAGCAGGAACGGCGCGGCGACCATCAGGGCGACGGCACCTGCCCAGATCGCATTCCACGGCACGCGCGGCCACGTGGCCAGCGCCACCGCGGCAATGACGATCACCGCCAGCATCTCGGAGAGCACGATGTTGAACATCATCCCGCCGAGCCAGTAGTCGTGCGCTTCGCCGCGCTGCAACGCGAAGCCGCAATGGTCGCAGCGCTCCTTCATCCGGAACCAGGACACGAACAGTCCGCGCCCTCCACATCGGGGACAGCGGAGCGTCACGGCGCGACCCAGCAGTGTCGGGACCGACGGCCGGTCGGCGGTCGATCCCGACGGCGGCGTCATCGGCTCAGGGCTGCACGCCGAGCTGCTGCAGGCGCTGCTGCGCCCGGCGGTCGTTCGGATGCTTCGCCAGGACGGCGCGCAGGCGCGCGATGCCCGCGTCGCGGTCGCCCTTGGCGAGATACGTCTCCGCCAGCTGGAAGTCGATGTTCACGGAGTTCGGATAGAACTCCTGGTTCATCTGCAGGAGTGCGATCGCCTGATCGTACCTGCCCTGATCCGCGAGTCGTCGCGCGACCTCGCTCACGGGCTGTTCGCCGAAGTTGTATTTCCCGCTCGCCATGTCGCCGCGTAGCGCGCGATAGCGCGCGATGGCACTGTCGACGCCGAGCGTCGACGCGGTGTTCAGCAGCACCGTTTCGATCGTCGTCGGCTTCGCGTTCCCGCGATGGCAGGTGACACAGGTGACGCTCGTGTTGGGCACGTCACGATTGGGGATCCGCGCGAGAAATACCCGATTCACCGTGTCGACCATGCGCAGCATGACGCGCGCGGTCTTCTTGGTGTCCTTGGCGTCGGACGCGAAGTCGAGATTCAGTCCCGGCGGCGCACCGCCTGCGCGCGGCGCCGCACCCGCCGGTGCACCCGGCATGGCCGGTGCCGCGGCCGGACCCGCGTCGCGCTCGACGTGGCAGAACGTGCACCGCACGCCGAGGGCGCCGGCGAAGCCGCGCATGATCGCGATGAGCGTGTCGCGCGGAATGTCCTTCGGCAGCACCTGGAGATTCTCGAACTTGTCGGGAATCTGCGCGCGCGCGCGACTCGGCGCAGCGACGATGCATGCCACTCCACACAGGACGGCGAGCACACGCAAGCGGGTCATGATCGGCTCGAGGATGGGGGTGCGACGACACCGGACAAACTACGCGCCAGGCGGCGTTCGTCACTAGCTTCTGCGTTGCTTGTGCCAACAGGAGTCGCTGCGCACGTGACATTTCATGAGCCCGTTCGCTTCCCGCGCGGATTCCGCTGCGCTACCCGCAACGTCGGGCTGAAAGCGCCGGAGGCCGGTCACGATCTCGCGCTCTTCGCGAGCGAGGTGGATGCCGCCGCGGCGGCGCTGTTCACCCGCAACCAGTTTCCGGGCGCGCCGGTGATTCTCGGGCGTGAAACGATCAAGGGCGGACGGCTCCGCGGCGTCGTGGCCAACAGCAAGGTGAGCAACGTAGCGACGGGCGACGCGGGCGTGCAGAACGCGAAGCGGATGGCCGCGGCCGCTGCGCGCGAGCTCGGCGGCGGCACGACGCCCGACCGCGTGCTCGTCAGCTCGACGGGCGTGATCGGCGTTCCGCTGCCCATCGACAAGATCGAGGCAGGCATGGCGGGCATGGCCGGCGAGCTGCAGGACGACCCGCTGCCCGGCGCCCGCGCGATCATGACGACTGACAGTCATCCCAAGGCGCTCTCGACCAGCGTCGGCGACGCGACCATCACCTGGGTGGCGAAGGGATCGGGGATGATCGAGCCGAATCTCGCGACGATGCTCGCGTACATCTTCACCGATGCCGACCTGTCGTCGGCCACGTTGGACGGCATGCTGCGCGCGGCGGCGCGCGTGTCGTTCAACATGCTGTCGGTGGACAGCGATACGAGCACCTCCGATACCTGCGCCATTCTGGCGAACGGAATGGCGGGCGACGTGGACAGCAAGGCGTTTCAGGACGCGCTGACGGCGGGCTGCATTCGCATGGCGGAGATGCTGGCGCGCGACGGCGAGGGCGCGACGCATCTGCTGCGTGCCATCGTGCGGGGGGCGAAATCGGCGTCGGACGCGCGGCGCATCGCGAAATCGCTCATCAACTCCCCGCTCGTGAAGACGATGGTCCACGGCGCGGATCCCAATGTGGGTCGCATTCTCATGGCGGTGGGCAAATGCGCCGACGTCACCGTCGTGCCGCCGAAGATTTCCGCCTCCATCAACGGACTCGAGGTCGTGCGCAACGGCGTGCGCACCGAATTCGATCTCGCCGCGGCGCGCGCAGAGCTCGCGCTCGAGAGCGTCGACATCGTGGTCGACCTCGGTATCGGCGGCGAGACCGCGACGGCCTACGGATGCGACCTCTCGCGCGGATACATTGAGGAGAATGCCGCCTACTACTCCAGCTGAACCCACCGCGGAGGCCCAGCCGTCCGACAACGGCAACGTGCTCGCCGAGATCGATCCGCGCGCGGTCAAACGCGTGCACCTCGTTGGCGTCGGCGGAACGGGCATGGGCGCGTTCGCCGGAATGCTGAAAGCCGCGGGATACGTCGTCACCGGCAGCGACGAGAACGTGTATCCCCCGATGAGCGACATGCTGCGCGAATGGGGGATCGACGTGTTCACGCCGTACGCCGCGGAGAACCTCGACCGCGCGCGCCCCGATCTCGTGATCATCGGCAACGTCATCCGCCGCGTGAACCCCGAGGCGACGAGCGTGCGCGAGCGCGGCCTGCCGCAGATGAGCTTCCCCGCCGCGATGGGCTCGTTGATCCTCGCGGGCAAGCACAGCGTGGTCGTCATCGGCACGCACGGCAAGACGACGACGTCCGCACTCATGGCGCACGTGCTCGCGGACGCGGGACTCGACCCCACCTTTCTCGTGGGCGGCGTGACGCTCAATTACGGCGGCAATTTCCGGCTCGGAAAGGGCCAGCACGTCGTGGTCGAGGGTGACGAGTACGACACGGCCTATTTCGACAAGGGCCCCAAGTTCCTGCACTACCGCGCGCGCACCGCGATCCTGACCAGCGTCGAGTTCGATCACGCCGACATCTATCGCGACCTGCCGCACTACGAGTCGGCGTTCGCGAAGTTCTGCCAGACGATGCCCGCCGACGGTTTTCTCACGGTGGCCGCCTCGTATCCGCGTGCGGTCGACATTGCGCGACGCGACTCGAAATGCCGGCTGGCCACGTACGCCGTCGACGCGCAGGCCGATTATCGCGCGCAGGACGCGCACTTCGACGCGGACGGCGCGCATTTTCGTGTGCGGACGCCGGAGGGCACGACGGCCGAGATGCTGTTGCCGATGTCAGGCCGTCACAACGTGGAGAACGCGATCGGCGTCTATGCCGCCGCGCGGTCTCTCGGCCTCGACCACATGCGCATCGCGCACGGCTTCGCGACCTTCGCGGGGGTGAAGCGTCGGCAGGAGCCGCGCGGCGAGATCGGCCGCGTGCTGGTGGTCGACGACTTCGCCCATCATCCAACGGCGGTGCGCGAGACGATCGACGCCATCCGCGAGCGGTATCCCGAACGCAGGCTGTGGGCGGTGTTCGAGCCGCGGTCGAATACGAGCCGGCGAAATATCCACCAGCAGGAGTACGCCGAGTCCTTCGACAGCGCCGATCTCGTGACGCTCCGCGAGCCGGAGCCGCACGACAAGGTGCCGGTCGATGAACAGCTCAACGTGCGGAAGATCGTGGACGCGTTGAAGGGACGCGGCATCATCGCCGATTCATCGCCGGATGTGGACGAGCTGGTAAAACGCGTGGCGGAGAACGCGTATCACGGCGACCTGGTGCTCGTGATGAGCAACGGATCGTTCGGCGGGTTTATCCCGTCGTTGCTCGATGCGCTGCGGCAGCGATTCGGGGACGAGAAGTAAAGGCTATTCCGCCAGGGCCACGGACTGCTGGAACTGCAGTACGTGGCCCCGCCGAGATAAGCCGTCACTGTCCGTTGTTCGTCGTGGTCGCCGTCTTCGGCTTCGACGAATACCGATCGAACCAGCTGCGCAGATACAGCTGCGTGCGCAGGAAGTTCGACGGTGTGCTGCTGGTCCCGTGATACTCGTTGTTCATGCGGACCATTACCGTCGGGATGCCGCGCTTCTTGAGCGCGCGATAGAACTCCTCGGTCTGCGGCATCGGCGTGCGCAGATCCAGGATCCCGGTCATCAGCATCGTGGGCGTCTTCACGTTGCCGACGTACATGATCGGCGACCGCCGCAGATATTCGCTCGGGTCCTCCCAGAACGGCTTCTCGAAGTTCTCGTACCAGCCGGCGCCGTCCGTCTCGCCCACGAAGCTGATCCAGTTGATCACGGGACAGAGGGACGCGGCCGCGGTGAAGCGATCCGTGTGGCCCACCGTCCACGCGGTGAGCACGCCGCCGCCCGAGCAGCCGAACACGAACATGTTCTTCGTGTCGATGTATCCGCGGCCCACCACCGTATCGACGCCCGCCATCAGGTCGTCGAAGTCCTTTCCCGGATAGGCGTTCTTGATCTGGTTCGTGAAGTCCGCGCCGTACCCGGTGCTGCCGCGCGGATTCGTGTAGAGCATCACGTAGCCGTTGGCCGCGTGGTCCTGCCGCGCGAAGCTGAACCCGACGTTGTACATGGCCTGCGGTCCGCCGTGGATCTCGAGCATGAGCGGGTACTTCTTGCTCGGATCGAAGTCGGGCGGCTTCACGATCCAGCCCTGGATGCGCAGTCCGTCGCGCGATGTGTACCAGATCTCCTCGGTCTGCGCGAGCTGCTTGCCCTGCAGCACGTCGTCGTTCACCGCGGTGAGCTGCGTGAACGTCGACGTCGTGCCGCTTTTCGGGATCATGAACGTGACGATGTCATTCGGCTTCGTGGGCGTCGAGCGCACACCCACCGCCATCCCGCCGCGACTGATGTCGCTCACGGTGAGGAAGTGCTTTCCGCTCGTGAGCGCGCGCGGCTGGCCCGACGGCGACACGAAGTACAGGTCCTTCGAGCCTTCGTGTTCCACGTTGAAGTAGACGCCGCTGTTGTCCGGCGCCCACGTCAGCCCGGAGATGGGGCGATCGAGACTTCCCGACACCGGCCGCGCGTTGGAGCCATCCGCGTTCATCAGCCAGAGCTTGCTCTCGGCCCACGCGGAATGATCGGCGGAGTCGGCGTGCATGTAGGCGATCGTGCGTCCGTCCGGGGAGACGACGGGCTGCGAGTTCGCGCCGGATCCCGAGGTGAGCGCCTTGATGTCGCCGCTCTGGAGGTTGGCCGCGTAGATGTGTGACCGCCGGAACGCGGCGTCGGCGTCCGCCTCGCGATAGGAGCTGAACAGCACCCATTTGCCGTCGCCCGAGAAGGTCGGCGGCGAATGATTCCAGTCGCCCGTGGTGATCTGGCGGGCGGTGCCACCGTCCGACGGGATCACGAAGACGTGCCGGTACCCGTCGTCGGTGAAGCCGACACGGTCGGACCGGTAGTTCAGTCGCGTCACGATCTTCGGCGGATCCGTCCACTTCGCGCCCTTCGGCGGCTGCGGCATCGCGATGCGCCACGTGTCGTGCGTGGGCACGTTCATGTTGAACGCGATCGACTTGCCGTCCGGCGCCCACTCGAGATTCGACGGCGCTTCGGTAAGGTGCGAGATCTGGGTCGTCGCGCCCTCGGCGTCCATCCAGCGCACGAAGATCTGCTGCCCGCTCGGCTCTCCTTTCCCGATGTACGCGATGCGCGTCCCGTCGGGCGACCACTTCACGCCCGTGCCGTCCACGAGCTGGTGAGCCCTGGATCCGTCGGCGTTGCTGATCCAGATCGACGACTCCCATTTGTCGTTCATCCGGTCGATCCAGCGCCGAGTGTAGGCGATCTGGTCGCCCTTCGGCGAGAACTGCGGCGCCTGCACGTCCTCCCAGTCGAGGTACTGCTCGAGCTGGATACGATTGCGTGGGACGGCCGACTGTGCGTCGACACGGGAGAGGAAAGGAATCGCGACCGCGACCGACAGCCAGGCTGTGGTGCGCACGCGGTGGGTGAAGCGCATGGATGCTCCGATCTTGGGAGAG
This sequence comes from Gemmatimonadaceae bacterium, assembly GCA_035248725.1. GTDB lineage: Bacteria > Gemmatimonadota > Gemmatimonadetes > Gemmatimonadales > Gemmatimonadaceae > DASPMP01. Next base: position 17,096 of record DATFHG010000201.1, read on the forward strand.
GTGGAAAATTGCCCGGCGTACACGCGACGCGCGAGTCCTGGATCGGTGCGCAATGGTCACGTACTACACGAACTGCAGATTCTTCAGATAACAGCTTTGATTGCATCACTGCAGGCCGTGGCCGGGCGCGCAGAGTCCATTGCGTACGTGGCCAGCTAATTGCAGCCGAGCCCGGCACCGCCAGGAGGGCAGATGCATCGATTGCGCTGGTCCGTCGCACTGGTATTTCTCATCTCGTCCGCCGCGCACAGCCAGACGCGCGCTGCGAAGCTGACCGTTGCCGCGCTGGAGGATGCATGGATCCGCGCGGTGATCGCGCGCGATTCCGCGGCATTCAATCGCCTGCTGCACCCGGATTTCGTGTACACGGAGGACGATCGCGTGTCGAGTCGCGCGCAGCTGATCAGGGATGTGGTGACGACTGGCGACACCACGACCGCGGGGCGCAATGAGGACATGAGGGTCCGCGTGCACGGCAACGTCGCCATCGTCACGGGTTGGCTGATCCTCACCGGCCGCGCCGGCGGCACGCCGTTCGAGCGACGCTATCGCTACACGGATACGTGGGTGAAGGTCGACGGCCGCTGGCGAGTGCTCGCCGCGCAGGACTACCTCAAGCCCTGAGCACCATGCTGCGTTTTTCAGCGTTCATCTGCGTCCTTCTGTGTCTCGCAAGTTCCTGCGGCAAGGAATCCGACCGCGCGAACCCGCCTGCGACATCGGGAACCGTGACTGGGGCGCGGATCGGCGTACCGATTCCCACGCCCGCATCGGATTGGCCCAATCCCGGCCGCGACTATGCGAACTCGCGGTTCAGTGAGCTCACGCAGATCACCGCCGCGAACGCGAAGAACCTGCACGCCGCGTGGACGTTCTCCACCGGCGTGCTGCGCGGACACGAAGGCCAGCCGCTCGTCATCGGCACCACGATGTATCTCGTGACGCCCTACCCGAACGTCTCGTACGCGCTCGATCTGTCCACGCCGGGGCAGCCGCTGCGATGGAAGTTTCGGCCGGAGAACGCACAGGCCGCGACGGGGATCGCGTGCTGCGACGTCGTGAATCGCGGCGCCTCGTACGCGGACGGCAGGATCTTCTACAACCTGCTCGACGGCCACACCGTCGCCGTGGACGCGGCCACCGGGAAGCAGCTCTGGCGCACCACGATGGCCAACATGAAGCGCGGCGAGACCATCACCATGGCGCCGATCGTGGTGAAGAACAAAGTGCTCGTGGGCTCGAGCGGCGGTGAAATGGGCGTGCGCGGGTGGATCGCCGCCGTGGACGCCGCGAGCGGCAAGGAGCTCTGGCGCGCGTACAACCTCGGTCCGGACGCCGACGTGAAGATCGGATCGCGCTACAAGCCGTTCTACGACCACGATCGCGGCGCGAACCTCGGCGTCACGAGCTGGCCTGGCGACTCGTGGAAGATCGGCGGCGGCGCGGTGTGGGGCTGGCTGTCCTATGACCCCGCACTCAACCTCGTGTACTACGGGACCTCGAATCCCGGCCCATGGAACGTCGCCAAGCGGCCGGGCGACAACAAATGGACCGCGTCCATCCTCGCGCGCGACGTGGACACCGGAGAGCTCGTGTGGGCGTTCCAGGTGACGCCGCACGACATGTGGGACTACGACGCAGTGAACGAGAACATCCTCGTCGATCTGCCGATCAACGGGGCGACACGCAAAGTCCTGGTGCATTTCGATCGCAATGGCTTCGCATACACGATCGATCGCGCCACCGGCGAGGTGATCCTCGCGAAGCCGTACGTGCCCATGAACTGGGCGTCAGGGATCGATTTGAAGACGGGACGGCCGGTGATGAATCCCGCGAAGATGACCAACTCCGCGCCGAAGATCTCGAACATCTGCCCCTCACTCGAGGGCGGAAAGAACCAGCAGCCCGCCGCGTTCTCGCCGCGCACCGGCTGGTTCTACGTGCCGACGAACAACCTGTGCATGGACTGGGAGACGCGCGAAGTCGCGTATATCGCGGGTACGCCGTACATCGGCGCGCTCGCCCCCGAGACCGGGGGACCCGGCGGCTATCGCGGCGAGTTCATCGCGTGGGACGCGACGACGGGCACGAAGAAGTGGGGTGTGCGCGAACCCTATCCCGTCTGGGGCGGCGCGCTCGCCACCGCCGGCGACGTGGTCTTCTACGGCACGCTCGACGGCTGGTTCAAGGCGGTCGATGCGCGCAACGGCGCGGTGTTGTGGCAGTTCAAGGTCGGCTCGGGCGTGGTGGGCAACCCGGTCACGTACATGGGTCCGGATGGCAAGCAGTACGTCGCCGTGTATTCCGGCATCGGCGGCGACATGGGCCTGCTCATCGCGGGCGACGTGGCCGCGAACCTGCCATATGACGTTCGCGAACGCGGGTCGACGCTGCCCGATCTTTCGCGATGGACCAGCTGGGGAGGAATGCTGTTCGTGTTCAGTCTGTGACTGAGCGTGACGCATCTCACACTGTCGCACTGACGAATTGAAAAAACTCGAACGTCGGGACTTGGATTCCTCTTCTCATTCATCGAAACTTGTATTCGTATGCGTAGCGTCGTCGCGTTTTCGCTCGGTGTACTCGTCTCAGCCGCGCTGTTCCTGACTCGCGACGCGCACAGCATCACGCCGACGCCGGCGAACACCACGCCGCCGCAGCTCGCCACACAGGACACCACGCGTTTCGTCGCGCACCTCGAGCACATGCAGCCGGGCTTCGTCATGCCCCGCGACACGCTCGCGCTGCGCAATCCGTTCGAGGGTGACGCGGCAGCGGTGGCGACAGGTGCGAAGCTCTACGTCTCGTACAACTGCATCGACTGTCACGGCGCCGATGGATCGGGCGCCATGGCGCCCGCGTTCGTCGACGGACGCTGGCACTTCGGCGGCTCTCCCGCCGAGGTCTACGAGTCCATCGCGCAGGGACGGCCGGACGGCATGCCGGCGTGGGGCGGGCTCATCGATCGCGCGTCCATCTGGCGGCTCGTCAGCTACGTCCGCTCGCTGGAGCGCGGAAAAGATGTAGCCACCGAGAATTTCACGGGTAAGACGGTGGAGCGTACCGGTCACTGACCGGCGCGCGCCGTCTCACGCAGGAGAAGCCGTTGGCCCATCGCTCCGACGCCGATCTCATCGCAGACGTCCTCGGCGGCAACATCGACGCGTACGGCATGCTCGTGCGCCGCTACCAGGACAGCTATGCCCGGTTCACCGTGCGCATGCTCGGCACGCGCGCCGACGCCGACGAGGCGTTGCAGTCCGCGTTCGTTCGCGGATTCCGCTCGCTGTCGAGCTGCAAGGACCCGAGCCGATTTGCGTCGTGGCTGTTTCAGATCGTGATCAGCGAGTGCCGGTTGCTCGTGGCGCGTCGCGCGCGCCGGGAACGGCGCTTCACCACGGCGGAGATGGAGACACACCCGCGCCGGCGCTCCACCGATACGCCCGGCGGTGAACTGGAGGAGAGCCAGCGCGCCCTCGACCAGCTGGACCCGGAGCAGCGCGAGGCGTTCGTCCTCAAGCACGTCGAGGATCTGAGCTACGACGAGATGGCCGCGATCACCGGCGCGAATGTGTCGGCGCTCCGCATGCGCGTGAAGCGCGCGTACGATCGATTGCGCGAGCTGCAGCACACGGAAGAGAGCTACTCGTGATCGACAAGCCGGACGACGTCGAGACGCTCGTCGAGCGGATCGCCAGGCCGCTGCGGGCGACCGAGCGTGTGGACTCCGCCTTCAAGAATCGCGTGATGTCCACGATCCACGGGATGACGAACACCGAGCCGCCCGTGGACACCGCGCGACTGAGTCCGTCCAGCGGCCTCCGCATGCCCGAACGCTCGATGCCGTCGTGGTGGACGCGTCCCTACTGGATTCGCGTCACGCCACTCGCGGCGATCATCGTCGCGGTGGTGGTGATCGCACTGGCCGTCGCGCTGATCGCGTTGCGCCGCTGATCAGGAGCGACGGTCGCCGTCGCCGAACTCGTCCGGCCGGTCCGGGTTCAGCGTCTCACCATTCTTCACGCCGTCCCGTCCCCCGTGCCCTTCCTCTTCGGGTAATGGAAAGCGCGTACGACCGCTGTCCTTCTCGCGTTCGCTGAGGTTCTCGTCGAGGTAGCTGCGATCGGCCTTTTCGTTTGACACGTGTCCTCCAGAGAGCGGTGGAGCGGTAGTGCTGTCGAGCGGTTGTCACTGCAAGAAGTGTTGCATGCTCCACCGCGCCACCGCTCTACCGCACCACCTATGGTTTCCAGGCCGGCATACGCCCGCTCGTCCACGGCGCGCCCGCCGCTTCCGCACGCTGCTCCACACGTGGGATCTCGGTGTCGACGAGCGCTCGCAACCGGGCGAGCACCGCCGCGAACTCCGACGCGACAATGTCGTATTGCCGGCGCTGTGTGGCGGTGGGTGCGTCGAGGGTGTTCGACCACAGCTGACTGGTGATGCCGTTCAGGCGATTCAGCATCGACGGCGCGGAGGGCTCGGAGCGCCGCGCCATGGTCGGGTCACCGTTCAGCGCGACCTGCACGTCGCGGAGGTTCGACTCGAGGACTCGCGCATCCCGCGTCAGTGCGTCGTCGGCGTTCGGGGCATCGACCAGGGCGCGTCGCAACAGCTGCACGCGGTTCAGCGACTCGTTCACCAGCGCGTTGGCGCCGAGTACCGCACGCTGCAACCGCGCGGTCTGCTGCTGGAACGCGACGATGGCCGGCGTCCGCGGCGCGCCCTCACCCTCCAGCGCGTAGACGTCGAAGCGCTGCGGCTGACCGGCGGCCTTCGTCACGCCATTTACGCGCGTCGTCATCGTGACGGTATACTGCCTGGGCACGACGAACGGACCGGCGGGCGGTCGCTGGAAATCCTCGCCATCGCCCGCGCCGCCCGAGACCAGCGTGGTCGTGACCGGCACCGCCGGCGGATACCGCAGGTCCCAGGTGACGCGTTGAACGCCCGCCGTCGCCGGGCCCGTCAGTCGGCGAACGACGTTGCCTTCCGCGTCCGTCACCGTGAGCACGACGGCCGGCGTTTCCTCGCGATCCTCGAGACGCAGCGTGTCCCAGCTCGGATAGAAGACATCCGCGCCGCGGCGCGCCGCGGCGCGTTCGGCCTCGCGTCGCGCATCGCGCTGCGTGCGCAGCGCGTCCTTCAGGTAGTACGTGAAGGTGGCGCCGAACGGCTTGTTCTCCGCTGTATAGAACGACGCGCCCTGGAAGCTCGCGCCGCGGCCACCGAGCGGGCTGGCCTCGATGTACAGGGGCGTGCGCGCGACGGGCAGCAACGCATCGGATGACGCGAGCACCGCCGGCGTCAGCGCGCGCAAGGGCGCCAGGTCGTCGAGCACATAGAAGCCGCGTCCGAACGTCGCGATGACCAGCGCGTCGTCACGCGCATGGATCTGCATGTCGCGCACCTGGATCGTCGGCAGGCCGCCGCGCAGCCGCGTCCAGTGCGCGCCGTTGTCGCGCGAGAAGTAGACGCCGAACTCGGTGCCGGCATAGAGGAGCGACGCATCCTTCGGGTCATCGATGACGACGTATACGGTGCCGCGATCGGGCAGATTCCCGGCGATGCTCATCCAGGTGCGACCGAGGTCCGTGCTTCGCAGCAGATACGGTCTGTAGTCGCCCGACATGTGGTTGTCGAACGCCGCATACACCGTATTGGCGTCGTGGCTGGACGGTGTCACGTGCGCCACCTGCGTCGTGTCCGGCACGCCCGGGAATCCGGTGATGCGACGCCACGTCTGACCGCCATTCTCGCTCACGTGAATGTCGCCGTCGTCCGTCCCGATCCACAGTTGCCCTTCCTTCAACGGCGATTCCGCGATGGCGACGATCGCGCCGAAAAACGAGCTCGACGTGTTCTTCGCCACCGCGTCGACGCTCCACACGCGATCCATCATCCGGATCCGGTTGCGGTCGATCTGACGGGTGACGTCCGGGCTCACCGCCTTCCAGCTGTTGCCGCGATCGTCGCTGCGATACAGGCGCTGCGAGCCGAAATACAGGCGCGTGCTGCTGTGGGGACTGATGATGAGCGGCGAGTCCCAATACCAGCGATCCGGCGCGTCGGTAAGCTCCGGCTGCGGCACGATGCTCACACTCTCGCCCGTCCGCAGGTTGAAGCGCTGCAGATTGCCGTGCTGCGACTCGGCGTAGACCGTGTTCGAGTCCTTGGGGTCGACACGCGATTGAAAGCCGTCGCCGCCGGCGGTGACGAACCAGTCAGCGTTCACGATGCCGCTCTCGCTGCGGGTGCGCGACGGCCCACCGAGCGAGAAGTTGTCCTGCGTGCCACCGTAGACGCGGAAGAACGGGCGCGAGTTATCGAGCTCCACGCGATAGAATTGCGTGACCGGCAGGTTGGCGAAGAAGCGCCATGTCTGGCCGCGATCGAAGCTTTCGTACAGGCCGCCGTCGTTGCCATTGAGCAGATGATCGGCGTCGTCGGGATCGATCCAGATCACGTGGTTGTCCACGTGCTTGTTCCGCTCGCCCAGCCGGCGGAACGTGCGGCCGCCGTCGTCGGTCACCTGGTTGAACACGTCCACCGCGTAGACGCGGTCGATGTCGTGTGGATCAGCGAAGATCTCGGCGTAGTACAGCCCGATGGTGTTGAAGCCGCTCATGCGCTCCCAGTTCACGCCGCCGTCGCGCGACCGGAAAAATCCGCCCTTCCCGTTCGCGATCTCGGCGATGGCGTAGACGACGTCGGGATTCGCCGGCGCGATGGCGAGACCGATGCGTCCGATGTCCTCGTCGTTCGGCAACCCCGCCTGTGATTTCTTCCACGTCGCGCCGCCGTCGGTCGAGCGCCACAACGCGGACTCCGGGCCGCCGGCGATGTAGCCGTAGGTCCGGCGGTAGCGCTGCCACGTGGTCGCGAGCAGCACGTTGTGATTGCGCGGGTCGATGACGACGTCGCTCGCGCCGGCCCACGTGCCGCCGTCGAGAATCTTCTTCCAGCTGCGCCCGCCGTCTTCCGTCTTGTACAGGCCGCGGTCGCCTCCCTTGCGCGACAGCGGGCCCTGCGCCGCGACATAGACGATGTCCGTGTTCGAGGGGTCGATGGCGATGCGGCCGATGTGGTCGGACTCCTTGAGCCCGACGTTGGACCAGGTGCGTCCGCCGTCGATCGACTTGTACACCCCGTCGCCAAACGAGACGGACCGCTGCGCGTTGTTTTCGCCGGTGCCGACCCACACCACGTTCGGATTCACCGGATCGATCTCGACGTCCGCGATGGAGTAGGAGCCTTCGCTGTCGAAGATCGGCGTCCAGGTGATGCCGGCGTTGGTGGTTTTCCACACACCACCGGACGCGACGGCCACGTACCATGTCCGTTTGTCCCGGGGATGAACCGCGACGTCGGCGATGCGCCCCGACGTGACAGCCGGTCCGATGGAGCGGAAGCGCAATCCGTTCAGCGGCGCGGCAGCGCGCGTGGTCGCCGAATCCGTTCGACGCGTCGAGTCAGCTGGAGCTGGAGTGGCTGTCGGAGCGGCGCGTCCGCGGGTCGGACGTTGGGCGTACAATGCGGCGGGAGCGATCGCGGCGAGCGCGACCATGAGACCGAGACGACCGATGGATCGATGCATGTCGAAGCGCGGAGTTGGTGAGCCGAGCTGGAGAAGTTACGGATCACAACCGGACCCGTCATCACGGGCTGATTTTTTGCTTGTCCCGGTGGTTGGACGTTTCACCGAGGACACGAGACATCATGAGATGGAGTCCTGGCGGGCGAAGCCCGAATCTCGAGGATCGGCGCGGAAGCGGTGGCGGCTTCGGCATGCCGATGGGGATTGGCGGCGGCATCATCACGCTCATTCTGGCGCTGATCTTCGGGCCAGGCATCCTGTCGAACGGGAACGAGAGCACCGCCGGCGGCGACGTCGGCCTCACACCGGCGGACAGCGCGCGCGAGGAGCCGATGGTGCAGTTCGTCTCCTTCGTGCTGGACGACGCGCAGAATACTTGGGCCAGCGCTTTCCAGCGAGCCGGTGGCGACTATCGCCCCGCGAAGATGGTGCTGTTCCGGGACGGAACCGCGTCGGGATGCGGCGCGGCGCAGACGGCCATGGGTCCGTTCTACTGTCCGCTCGACGAGAAGGTCTATCTCGACCTCGGATTCTTCGATGAGCTGAACAGACGCTTCGGCGCGCCCGGCGACTTCGCGCAGGCGTACGTGATCGCCCACGAGCTCGGACATCACGTCCAACACCTGCTCGGCGTGGACCAACGCGTGCGCGACGCCCAGCAGCGCAATCCGGATCTCGCCAACCAGCTCTCGGTGCGCCTCGAGCTGCAGGCGGACTGCTACGCCGGTGTATGGGCGCATTCCGCGGGCGAACGCGGCAAGCTCGAGGCCGGAGACATCGAAGAAGGCCTGAACGCCGCGAGCGCCGTCGGCGACGACCGTATCCAGCGCGAGACGACGGGTTCGGTGAACGTCGACTCCTTCACGCACGGATCGGCGCAACAGCGATCGCAGTGGTTCTCGAAGGGCTACCAGTCGGGGAACTCGTCGTCCTGCGATACGTTCGGTGGTCAGTAGAAGCGAACAGCCGTAACCGCACAGGGCACAGAGAAGGGCCGCGTCACGATACGATGACGCGGCCCTTCTCTGTGTCCCCTGTGCTCTCTGTGGTTAATTGCTTTTCACTTGATCGGCGGTGGTGCTCTCTCGGTACAGCTGTGGAAACTGTTTCTTCAGTTTCTCGACTTTTGGCCGATCGTTGATCACGATGTAGGGATAGAGCGGGTGATGCTCCATGAAATCCTGGTGGTAATCCTCGGCAGGATAGAAGTGGTCGAGAGCAGCGATCTGCGTGACGATCGGCGCCGAGAAATACTTCGACGCGGTGAGTTGGGCGACGTAGGCTTCCGCTTCCTTTCGCTGCGCTTCGTTCTCGAAGAAGATCGCGGACCGGTATTGCGTCCCGACATCCGGACCCTGGCGATTCAGCTCGGTGGGATCATGCGCGACGGAAAAGAAGATCCGCATCAGCGTTCCATACGACACCTGCGTCGGGTCGAAGACGACTTCCACCGATTCGGCGTGGCCCGTGGCTCCGCTGCTCACTTCCTCGTACGACGGCGACGCCACCGTGCCGCCCGCGTACCCGGACGTCACGTGCAAGACACCCTTGACGTGTTCGAACACCGCTTCGACGCCCCAGAAGCACCCGCCGGCGAATACAGCCACCTGCTGGGTGGGTGCGGTGACCCGCAGTGGAAACGCGAGCAGTGCGGCGATCATGAGATGCATGAGGTTCACCCGTTGGCCAGTCGTACGAACTCTCTGATGCGCGACTCGTCCGTCTCTTCCCACGTGCTCTCGTCGGTCGGCAGCGGTTTGCGCAGGCGGACGCGATCGTTCGGCGCGGCACCGGCGGACAGCGTGCGTGTGCCGCGAACGTGCACTTCTCGAACACCCGTACGATGCACGAGTTCCTGTACGTGCTCCTCCCGGACGCCTCCGCCGGCCATCACCTCGATGCGGCCCGCGGCGCGCTTCACGAGCGTCGCAATGCCGGCGACGCCCTCCAGCGCGGTGCCCGCGCCTCCCGACGTCAGCACGCGCTTCACGCCGAGCTCGATCAGCGTGTCCAGTGCGCGATCGCGGTCGCGCACGAGGTCGAACGCGCGATGAAAGGTCACGGGCAGGTTGCCCGCTGCCGCGACGAGCGCGTGGAGCTGCTCCGCGTCGATGCGACCGTTCGGTGTCAGCACGCCGGCCGCCACGCCGTCGGCGCCGAGCATGCGCGCCGCCTCGATGTCGAGGCGCATCACCCCGATCTCCTCCGCCGAGTGCACGAACGCGCCGCCGCGCGGCCGCGCGATCACGAACACGGGGATGCGGACGGCGGCCTTCACCGCCGCGAGCATGCCGGCGCTCGGCGTCGTGCCACCATCCGCGAGCGACGCACACAATTCCAGACGCGTCGCGCCCCCGCGTTCCGCCGCGACGGCCGACACCACGGAATCGACGCACGCCTCGACGAGCACGCTCATGCTGTATGCTACACCCGGGACTATGTTTCGCGCATGTCGGACAGAAATCGCGCGATCCTCGAGGAGCTGCGCTCGAAGGCGACGAGCAACCTGGCGCAAACGCTCGGCATCGAGCTGCGTGAGCTCACGGCGCAGCGTGTCGTCGCGACCATGCCGGTGGACCAACGCACGATGCAGCCCTTCGGCCTGTTGCACGGTGGCGCGTCCGTCGCGCTCGCAGAAACGGTCGCGTCACTCGGCGGGGCGATGAACGTGGACCTCGAGCAGCAGGGGGTCGTCGGCCTCGAGATCAACGCCAATCATCTGCGTGCAAAGCGCGACGGCACCGTCACCGCGACGGCCACGCCCATTCACGTGGGACGCAGCACGCACGTGTGGGACGTCCGGATCGTCGACGAGTCGCAACGTCCGGTGTGCATCTCGCGCTGCACGCTCGCCGTGGTACCGCGCGAACGGTAAGCGCTACTTGCGCGTCTGTCCCTCGCGCTCGCGGACCGGCAGCTCCACGGGCTGTGCCGCCCCGGGCCCGAGCGAGCGCTGGTCGGCGTACAGCTTCGTGAGATAGCGCTGCCCTTCCCCGATCCGCTCGACCTCGATCGCGATGGCGTCGACGCTCTGGTCGAGCTTCGAGAAGCGGTCGTAGATGTCCTGCGGAATCTGCGACACCACCTGCACGCTCCGGCGCCAGATCCGGCGCGCGTAGGCGATGGAGAGCGGAAACAGCACCACGAACATGAAGATGCCGGTCAGGACGTACACCTCGTCCGGCGGTCCCTGTCGGATCGGCGGCTGTTCGTGGACGATGGCGCCCGGAACCGCCGCAGCGCGCGCGACGTTCGCATCCGCGATCGCCATCTGCGCCTCTGTCGACGCGATGCGCTGATCGACGGCCTGGAGGCGCTGCTCCAGTCCTTTGCGGTCGGTGGCGGTGATCTGATCGCCGGCGAGGCTGTTCGAGATGTCGTTCCGCTGGTCCTGCAGCCGCTCGAGCTGATCGGAGAGCTCGCTGCGCTGGTTGCGGTAGGCCTCGTACATCTGCCTCGGGCTGGCGCCCGCGATCGCCTGCGTTTGCGCCGCGGCCTCGCCTGGCGGAACGGGCGTCGCCGGGGCCGCGGGCGTCGCCGCGACCTGCGCCATCACGGAAAAGCCAGTCAGATGCATGTCGTGGATGCTAAACGGACCATGCTCATCTCGGCCACAGCCAGCCCATCACGGCTGCCGTCAGCAGCGCGTACACGAGCGCGTCCACCATCGACTTGAACGTCGTGGACCAGCGCCGGCCGTACCAGATGGATTGCTGCGCGAGCGCGAGACCGTATCCAAGGAACGCCGTGGTGCCGGCAAAGCGGAAGACTTCAGGATACGGTGTGCCCGGGCCCAGGGCGCGCCCCGCCACATACGCCGCGAAGACGCCGACGACGAGCGCGTACACGAACCAGAGTACCAGACTGCGCGGAAAGCTCGCGGGCGACCACGCGGGGAGTACGGTCAGCACGGCCACCGGTCCGCGTTTCATCTTTTCCTGAAACGCGGGATCCCTCATTTCAGCGGTCGAGCTGGGACGGGGCATCATGTAATCGCCTGGCGGGATGTGTCGCAGTCCATCCAATACGGCGGCCTCGTTCGGCGTGTTTCCGAAGTCGTTCTTGTGGAAGGGCAGGATCATGTGCAGCAGCGAGCTCACGACGAACACGACGACCGCGGACAGCAGGATGGGAAGCCACAGCTGGGCAAGATGAACCATGATCGCCTCCGGGGACGGTGGGTGCGGCGCGGGTGCGGCACCGCCATCCACCCTCGGGGCGGCCAGACACGATGGCGCTCCCCCGGGTGCTGCGCCAGATCAGTTCAGCTCGTCTTGGACGACTTCTGGCGCGCGTAGAAGGCGTCGATCGCCCGGCCAGTCAGCGCGGCGACGAGCACGTTGCGTTGCGCCGTGGGGACGTCCGGCGCCGCATTCGCAAGCGCGGCTTTCAGCTCGACGAGCATCTGTTCCGGCGTCGAACCCTGCGTCCGTTCCTCCGCAGCGAACTGCACGATACGCTGGTCGAGCTCGCGACTCACGCGCGGCGGTACGCGGCGGCGTCGCGCCGAGGTTTCCGTGAAGCGCGCGTCGAGCGCTCGCAGTTCCTGCTCGAAGAGCTCGAGGAGCTTGGGGTCGCACCGGGTAGACATCGACGACCGAGGACTCTGGCAGGTGGGACCGGTGCATCGGCATCGCACCGGCTGATCTGATGTTACGACGCGGAGAGTGTGACGGCAAGCACAAAACAGCTGGTGCTGTGTGCGTGCGCGAACGTCAGGCTCCGGGCAGCTTCGGAAGCGTGATGGCGCCGCTGGTAAGGGCCTTGAGGCGGTCGTCGAGCTTGCGTTTTTCCTCGTCGAGTCGCGTTCGCGCGTCTGCAACGCGTTTCTCCGCGTCCGCGCGCAGTTCCGCGACCCGCACCTTCACGGGCGCGGACTTCTCGTCGACGATCTTGTCCACCTGCGCGCGCACGCGCGCCTCCGCTTTCGCCACTTCCTCGCCCGCGACAGCGCGCAGCCGATCCGACAGCTGGCGATCGAGATTCGAGTGCACGGCCAAGCGCGGATTGGCCAGCGTGCCCGTGATGTCGGCGGTGAAGTCGAGCTGGTTCACGCCCGTGAGCACACGGGCGACGAGCGACTCCATCGTGTTGAGCGCGCGCTTCACGCTGTCCGCCTTCCACGTCACGTGCGCCGAGCGCAGCGACCAGCGACCGGAGATCTGCTCGCCGTCGAGCGCGAGGCGCAGCTCGCTGGTGCCGCGCCCGCCATCCATGCGATACGGCAACCCGGGAATCGCGATCGTCGGAAGCGCAACGCCCGCGGCATTGGCGGTGATCGTCTCGCGAATGCGCGGCGTCGTGTGGTCCAGCGAGCCGAGCACACGCAAGGAGTCCACGCTCGTGCCCGTCGCCACACGGCGCATCGCGAACAGCGTCGGGCGCTGCACGATGGCCGGATCCGTCGTGACGTCACGAGCGGCGATGGCGTACGTCCCTGCAAGCGCACCGGAGGTCACCGCCACGTTCACATCCGCGCGCTGCAACCAGAAACGCGGATAGGCGCGCGCCGCGGCGAAGTGAATCGTCGTCCCCGCGCGACGCAGCCGTTTGGGCCCCGGCGATTCTCGCGGCAGCAGTCCCGGCGGTGCGTACTGGCGCGCGAGCTCCGTCCAGTAGACCGCCTGCTGGAACTTCTCGATCGTGACGTGGCCGAAAATCGCCGAACCGAGGTCGGGCCCTTCGAAGCTCGGCAGCTTCAGCAGACCGCGCGCGAAGGCGTAGTCGTCGCGTCGAGCGGCATCGATGGCTCCGACGCCCGCCTGCAACGCGTCGACGCCCGTCCGCGCCGTGGTGAGCAGGGCGTCCACGCGACGACGCGCCGAATCGACGCGTGCCGACGCAGCGCGCACGTCGGCGATGGCGCGACGCGCGCCGTCGATGCCAAGGGTACGGACGTTCGTTCCCTGCAGGCGCGCGACAACCGCACGCGACGAATCGATGGTCTGCTGCAGGCGGAGCGCCGCATAGCCGGTCTCCAGCGCCTGCTTCGTCGAATCCACCTGGTGCGCGACCGCGAGCGCCGTCTGTACGGACTTGAGGCTCGTCGGATCCAGCACGAGCGACTTGAGCGTATCGAGTGGTGTCAGTGAGAGCAGGGGTACGTTGAACTGCTGCGCGAAACGCTGCATCGCGGTGAGCATGGCCGGCGCGAAGCCCGGTCCGGTGACCGCGGTCGCCGGTGTCGCGCGCTTCGTTCCGGTCGTGACATCCGTGATCGCGATCGACTTCACCACCAGCTTCTTCTGCAGCAGCGGCTCGGCCTCGAGCTGTACCCGCAGGCCACGCACTTCGAAGAGGTTGCGCGTCCGGTCGAACGGGTCCGCCACGGCGATGCCGCGCAGCTCGATCGAGCTGCTCAGCGGATGGAGAGCGAGACCCGCGATATCCAGCTGCGTTCCGAGTGCCTTAGTGCCTGCCTCGGCGATGGTGCCGCGCAGGACACGATCGCCGAACACCAGCCACGCGCAAACCAGGAACGCGAGGCCGACGAACAGCGGGATGATGCCTTCCCACCGGAAGATGCGCGTGCGCTTGCGCGAGATTGGCGGCGTGGCAGGCGCGCCGCCGGCGCCAACGGTGCCACTGGTCGGCGTGTAGCGCGCGGCGTCGCCGCTACGGACGGAACCAGGCGTAGACATTGTAGAGCTGGGAGGCGTGGAGCGCCTTGTAGAAGCGCGACTGTCGGACGCGCTCGCCGAGCGTCGCGCGATAGCGCACGACCCCGTATGCGGTGGCGACATACAGGGGCACGAACAGGAGCAGCCATACGACGACGCTTCCCAGTACCACGGTGTTGTTGAAGTTCGTCAGCGCCAGCCCGGGCACGTTGTCCCACGTGGTCCAGAGTGGACGCAGCGCGGGCGTGGCGACCAGCAGCGCGTGCCCCACGCGATCGAACACCGGATCGAGCAGAAAGCCCACCGGCACGAACACCGCCCAGGCGAACATCCCCGCCGCGAACGACACATTCAACACCGTGAGCAGCATGAACACGATCAGATTGTGCGCGTTCATGATCGGCGTCAGGCCGAGGGCGGCACCGAGCGCGACACCCGCCGCGATCTGGCCGGGCGATCCATCCGAGTGGAGCGTCTTGATCAGCGAGCGGAGGAGCTTGAGGAGCGTGAGCATCGTTCAAGGACTGGTGTGAGGCGGCGCGGGCAACGCGCGCGCCTCACCGCACAGCCTCACACCCTCGCGCTCGCTATCGCGTTACGGATATGGGCGCGGACGCGGCCAAGGCCACGGCCAGGGTCCCATCTGCCTCCGTCCCGCGAGCGCCCGAACGGCCATCTCACGCGTGTCCGCGTCTTTCGACTCCAGCAGCCGGCGGAATACATCTTCCGACGCCTCGCCGGTCTGGAGCAGCGCGCGCACCTCGGCCTGCTGCACGCGATCGTGCGATTCGGTCTTCAGCGCCTCCACGACGGCCGGCGTGGCGTCGGGGTCGCCGATCTCGCTCAATGCCCACGCCGACTTGAGACGCACCTCGGGATCCGCGTCGCGAATTCCCTTCGTCAGCGCGGCCGGCGCTTTTCCGGGGTGCAGCTCTCCGATGGCCCAGGCGGCGGTGCCACGCACGTCCGCCGACGCGTCGCTCGCTACCGCGTTCGCCAACGCATCGATGGCGCGCCGCGCGTTGAGCTCCGCGAGCGCCCACGCGCTCGTCTCGCGTACGTCCGCGCTCGCGTCCTTGCGCAACGCGTTGAGGATGGCGTCGACCGCGTCGCGCGCGTTCGACTCCGCCAGCGCCCACACCGCCATCTCGCGCACCTCCTCGTCCTTGTCGTTCGCCAGCGCGTCCATCAGCGCCGGAGCGATGGAACGGTCGCGCAACTCGCCGAGCGCCCACGCCGCCACGCGGCGCACCTCGGGGGCCGGATCCGTCTTCAGCACACGGACGAGGATCTCGACGGAGTCCGCGGCGTGGAG
>DATFHG010000202.1:0-5456 GCA_035248725.1 Gemmatimonadaceae bacterium
TGCCGAGGTTCGGCGTGTCCGGCGTGTTCTTCCACGGAATCGGGTTGCGCCACATCGGCATCCCGCTGACGATCGTCTGCGAGTTGCCGCCGGCCGGCGGAAAGAGGATCACGTCCCATTTCATCTTGAGATTCGGCGTGCGCGCGACGTCCTGCACGCTGATGTAGTCGAAGGGCACTCCATAGAAATCGAAGGCCTGACGCCACCAGCCTTCGGTCTGCGTGCCGAGCCAGGTATGCATGATCGCGACGCGCGCCGCGCGCGCCGGATGCATTTTTACCGATGGAGCGGCGTTCGTTGCGTAGACGCGGACGCCGAGCTCGCGCGCTGCGCGATCGAGGTCCGCGCTTGCCACGCCGCGCACGATGAAGGACCCGCGATTGAACGTGCGACCCTCCGCCGCAAAGGGCTCCTCCGCGCTCTGGAAATCGGCGGCCTTGAAGCGGTATCGCAGTGTTGCGAGCGCGTTGTCGGCGTTGTGATTGACGAGAAACACCGAGCCGTTGCCCGTCACCCCGCCCGGCGCCCGCAACTCGGTCACGCGCTGCATGGGCACAGCCAGCACCGCGCGGTCGGTGACACGCGCGGCGTCGACGTTGAATCCTTCCGGGAACGTCCAGCCGGTGTCGTCATACGGATTCTTCTGCGGATCCTGCGGTGACCAGAACTGGTAGTCCAGCAGCGCGTCCGCGATGCGGCTGTACGGCTGGTCCATCCTGATGATGTAGGAGCCGGCGGGGAAAGATCTGGCCATGGGTCGCTGGTCGCTGGCCGCGGGTCGCGGAACGCTGGCGCTCGAGCTCGGAGTGGAGTCGCTGCGACCTGCGACCGGCGACCTCCGACCTGCGACCTGCACCGTGAACGGCTGCGTCGCGCGCGAGATCTCGACACCCTGCAGCTGCATCACGCGCAGCAGATCGGCCTGGCTGCCCAGTCGCGGATCGTCCGCCGACAGCACGTAGGCCGCGGGACCCTCGAGCGTGGGCTTCAGCACCGAGCGCTTGCTCTTCTCGTAGAAGTTGCGGAGCAGCTGGTGGCGATTGTTGGCGACGTAGCTGAGTGAGACGAGGAGACCGGTCTGCTCGTAGTTGTTGTTGTTGCGCAGCGACCACTTCACATACGGCAGGGGTGGATTCTGACGGAACCAGGTGCGCTCGGTTTCGTCGGGGCTGAGTGTGCGCTGCACCGTCTCCGCGGTGCCGCCGTTGCCGAACGTCTCGTACAGCCGGCTGATGCCGTTGTGCGTCGCGGCGATGAACATGAGGTAGCCGGGCGACCAGGTGTCGAAGTCGCCGTGCGCGAACACGCCCGGCATGCCGAAGCGCGTCATCTCCTGCACGTTGTTCCAGCCGATCATCTGCCACTCGTTGGTGAGCAGCGGATCCATCCAGGCGTTGTACGGACCGTCGCCGATGGTATTGTCGTACAGGAAGGGCACGGACTCGTGCAGGTCGTGCAGCACCAGTGGCGTCCACTCCATGTACGTCTTGAGCACGTTCTGCGTGAGCTTGAGCGTGGCGCCCATCGCATCGCGGTTGTTGTCGTGCGCGACGTAGTGCCCCCAGTAGACGAGGTTCGGGTACGTCTGGCCGGGATGCTTCATGTGCCAGTTGAAGACGTCCACCATGCGGTCACGGCCGTCGACTTCGACCACGGGAGTGATGAGTGTGATGACGTGATCGCGGATGTTCCTGATGTACGGGCTCTCGTCGACGGCGAGTCGATACGCGAGCTCCATCAGTGCGGTGGGCGCTCCGGACTCCGGCGAATGGATGGTGCCGGTGATGTAGTAGACCGGCGCTGCGGTCGCCGCGATCTGCTCGGCGAGCGTGTCGTTCATCGCGATCGTACGGGGGTCGGCGAGCTTTGCGAGCGCAGCGTCGTTGTCCTGCAGCTTCGCCATCAGCGCGTCGGACGCGACGGCGACGGCGATCATCTCGCGCCCTTCTTCGGTTCGGCCGATCGAGAACACCTTCACGCGCGGCGTCGCCTTCTCCAGCATGCGCATGTAGGCGTAGACCTCGCTGGAGTATGGCAGCTTGGTCGGCGCGCCGGCGATGTCGCCCAGGACGGCCTTGGGGGTCGGCACCGTGGACGACGCGGGCAGGTAGTCGACGAGCGGCGACAGGAAGAACGGTTCGGTGGTGTACTCGCGGATCTTCTGCGTGTACGCCTCGTCGATCGCCTGACCGGGAGCGCGTCCCGGCTTCGCCATCGAGAGGTCAGAGCTCTGTGGTGCCTGCGCGTGCAGCGCGACGGAGGCGAGCGTGAGAAACGCGATGGCGGGAAGGGTGCGACGCATGAGCAACGAGTGAGGTGGGAAGAAAAAGAAAAGCCCCATCGAAGATATCGACGGGGCTCGGGATGTTTTCGTTGAGAGCCAGCGGTCGGGATTGAACCGACGACCGCTCGATTACGAATCGAGTGCTCTACCACTGAGCTACGCTGGCGTGTCGTGATGGCGCCTGCGGCGCCACACGGCGAATCTCTGTGAAGTCGCTCGCGCTTCCGCGCTCGCTCCCCCTCCATCTCGCAAGTATGCCCTGGCACGGACTCGAACCGTGACGCCTTGCGGCACCACCCCCTCAAGATGGCGTGTCTACCAATTTCACCACCAGGGCTCAGGCCGCTGAACTGCGCGGCCTTCGCCCGCTATATGGAGTTGCTCGCGCTCACGCGCTCGCTCCCGCTCCTCTCACACAGCGAGCATTCATTTTTTCAAACAACGGGGCCGACGGGGCTCGAACCCGCGACCTCTCGAGTGACAGTCGAGTGCTCTAACCAAGCTGAGCTACGGCCCCCCGGATCAGCCTTGAACAGCACGAGCCGCTCAGCGCTGAGTCACCTTCACCTGCCTTTCGTACTCGCCTTTCACGTAGCCCGTAGGGGAATCGAACCCCTCTCTGCACCGTGAAAGGGTGCCGTCCTAACCGATAGACGAACGGGCCGGCATGTCTTCCATTCCTGCACTTCGCATAGCGGTAACGGGATTCGAACCCGTGTTCCAGCCTTGAGAGGGCTGTGTCCTAGGCCCCTAGACGATACCGCCTCTGCCTCCGGCAGAGGCGGTATCCGTTTGATTGGACGTCGCTCGCGCTGTGCGCTCGCTCCCGCTCCTCTCGCATGGATGATCCTCTGCCTGCCTGCGGCAACGAGGTGGTCGGTCATCTGGAGTCGTTCGCGCGTCGCGCTCACTCCAGAACCGCTCGCCCGATTGCCATCGGCTGCGTTCACGCCACCACACTTCAGTTTTTTTCGACAGGCCGGGAGGGACTTGAACCCCCAACCGCTGGTTTTGGAGACCAGTGCTCTACCAATTGAGCTACCGACCTAACGAGCTAAAGGGGTGACTGACGGGAATTGAACCCGCAACCCCCGGAGCCACAGTCCGGTGCTCTAACCAATTGAGCTACAGTCACCATGGCTCTGCGTTTCCGCAGAGCTGGGAATTTTAACCTATTTCGCCCGCTCCTGGTACTCGCCGGTGTTCGGGTTGACGCGGATCTTGTCACCCGTTCCGATGAATTCGGGAACGTTCACCGTCGCCCCATTCTCGAGCTTCGCCGGCTTCTGTGACGCGGTCTTCGTCGCCGTCTTCATCACCGGAGACGTCTCCACCACCTCGAGCGTGAGCGAGTTCGGCAACCGAATGCCCACCGCCCGCCCGTCATAGAACTCGGCCTGGATGCGCATGCTCGGCTGCATCCACTGCGCGTTGTCACCGAGCGCTTCTTCGTCCATCTCGAGCTGCTCGTAATTCTCGGTGTTCATGAAGTGGTACGTGCCCGCCGCGTCATACAGGTATTCCAGCTCGTGCGTCTCCATCGACGCCGGATCGACGGAATCCGCCGCGCGAAAGCGATGCTCGAAGTTGGAGCCGGTGCGGAGGTTCTTGAGCTTCGCCTGCACCATCGCGCGCAGGTTGCCGGGCGTGTGGTGACGGAACTCCGTGATGCGGCAGGGATCGCCCTCGAAGACGATGACCATGCCGCGGCGGATCTGGGTCGCTGGAATTGCCATGAGTCGGACCGAATCAGAAAGTGCAGGTCCCTCGCTTTCGCTCGGGATGACATACGTAAGTTGGGACAGCCCTTGAATTTACCGTGCTAGAGCAGCGGCCTCAAGGCCTTCCATACATTCCGCGCCACGATCCGCTCCCCGACGTAGTTGGGATGGATTCCATCTCCCTGGTTGAGCTCGCGGATGCCGGCCACGTCCTGCAAGAGGAATGGCATCAGCGTGACCCCGGTTCGCTTCGCGATGTCGGGAAACACCGCGTGGAAGCTGCGCGTATAGGCAGCACCCAGGTTCGGCGGAGCTTCCATCTGCACCAGAACGATGCGCGCGGCGGGTCGGACGGTCTTCACGCGCTCCACGATGCGTTCGATGTTCGCCGCCATCGCGTCGACCGGAATGCCCCGGAGGCCGTCATTGGCTCCTGTCTCGACCACGATGACATCGAACGGTTGGCGCAGCAACCAGTCGAGACGCGTGAGCAGCGCGGCCGACGTTTCACCACTGATGCCGGCGTTGATGACATTGTACGCGAGCCCCGCCGAATCGATCATCCGCTGGATCTGCAGGGGATACGCGCTGTCAGGATCGAGCCCGTAGCCGGCGGTGAGACTCGTGCCGACAAACAGGATGTTCCGCTGAGTCGCAGCGCGGGTCGCGGGTCGTTGGTCGTGCGTCGCAGGTGACGGCGTTCCGGTGTCGGTGCGCGTAGCTTGTGGTTTCCCAGCGTCCGACCGACCCGTACAGGCGAGTATGAGCAGGCCGCCCACGACCCACGACCCACGACGTGCGACCCGCGACCGACCACCAGCGACCCTCGACCATCGACCCATAGGCATGCTCTCCGCGGCAAACCTCACGAAGGAATATCAGAGCGGCGATCACCGTCTCACAGTGCTGCGCGACGTGAGCTTCACAATCCAGCAGGGAGACTTCGTGGCCATCGTCGGGCCCTCGGGCAGTGGCAAGACCACCCTCCTGGGGTTGCTCGCCGGCCTCGACACGCCGTCCCATGGCTCGGTGACGCTCGATGGGACGGACATCACCGCACTCGACGAAGACGCGCGCGCGCGCTTGCGCGGTGAGAAGGTGGGCTTCGTGTTCCAAAGCTTTCAGCTGATTCCTACGCTCACGGCGCTCGAGAATGTCCAGGTACCGCTCGAGCTGCGCGGCGAGGACGGCGCCGCCGACCGTGCGCGCGACGTGCTCCAGCGCGTGGGGCTGGCCGATCGTCTCGATCACTATCCCACTCAGCTGTCCGGGGGCGAGCAGCAGCGCGTCGCGATCGCCCGCGCCTTCGCCAATCGTCCGCGCATCCTGTTCGCCGACGAACCCACCGGGAACCTGGACAGCGACACGGGAGGCCGGATCGTCGAGCTGCTGGAAACGCTGAACGGGGAATCCGGATCCACGGTCGTGCTCGTGACGCACGACCTCGGCCT
>DATFHG010000203.1:0-4263 GCA_035248725.1 Gemmatimonadaceae bacterium
TTGTACTGACCCACGGTGGTGTTCAGGAACGGCGCGAACTGGCCTTCCTTGAGCACGATGTTCACCACGCCCGCGATGGCGTCGGAGCCGTACTGGGTGGACGCGCCGTCGCGCAGCACTTCGATGCGGTCGATGGCCGCCGAGGGGAACGCGTTCAGGTCCACGCCGCTCGAGCCCGGCGCCGAACCGTTGGAGAAGACGTTGAGCAGCGCCGTCTGATGCCGCCGCATGCCGTTGATGAGCACGAGCGAGTGGTCGGGCGACATGCCGCGCAGCGTGAACGGCCGCACGATTTCCGTCGCGTCGGTCACCGCCTGCTTCGGGAAGTTCACCGAGGGCGAGAGGTTGGCGACGATCTGCGCGGTCTCCGTGGTGCCGGCCTGCACGATGTCCGTCGTGGTGAAGACGTCGACGGGCACCGCGAGCTCTTCGGCGGCGGTGTGCTTGGCGCGCGAACCGACGACGACCGTCACGGCGGCGAGCTTCTGCGCACCCTTGGTGAGCGTCACGTCCTGCGCGGTCACGGATCCCGTGACGACGTTGACCGAGATGGATTCAGGGTTGAAGCCGAGGGCGCGAATGCGAAGCGTCTGTCGGCCGGCGGGGACGCCGTTGAGCACGTACGTGCCGCGCGAGTTGGGCGCGACGCGGAGGGACGTGCGGTCGACACTGACGACCGCGCTGAGCACCGGTGTGCCCGTGGAATCGGTGATTCTGCCTTGCAGCGATCCCGTTTGGGCGGACAGCGGTCGGGCAGCTGCGGCAACCAGCAGAATCGCCGCGATGGTGGATGCCTTGCGCCAGAAGTCGGCGGGGTGGGCGATCATGCGTGTTTCTCCCGTGCGGAAGGGTAGGGAGGGGCGGGGCGGGTCACACACGCGATCAGCGGCGATCTGCGTCGCCGCTACAATGTCCTTTGGACCGCAAACGCACCAGAGGCCGGGACGAAGTGGCTTTCGCCGTGGCCGGACGGTCAACTGCAGTTGCGAGTGTTCAGCCGGGGAGTAACGAGCCGGGGAGTCGAGTAGGTCCTGTCTCGACTCCCCGGCTGACAACTCTCCCAACTGCCTACTCGCGACTTGCTCTGGTCTATATCTCGTTCCGCTTCATGGCCGCCACTGCATGTGCTGCCGCCCGCGCGGTCAGCGCCATGTACGTGATGCTCGGGTTCTGGCACGCCGTGCTGCACATCATCGAGCCGTCGGACACGAACAGGTTCTTCACGTCCCACGACTGATTCCACTTGTTCAGCACCCCTTCCTGGGCGGTCTTGCTCATGCGCGCGCCGCCCATCTCGTGGATGCAGTGCCCGGGTGGATTCATCTCCTCGTTCTTGCCGACGCCCTTGCACCCGGCGGCCTCGAGCATCTCCGCCATGGTGTTGGCCATGTCCTTCTCCATCGCGCGCTCGTTGTCGCTCCAGCGTACCGCGATGCGGGCGACGGGAATGCCCCACGCGTCCACCTTGTCGGGATCGAGCGTGACCTGGTTCTCCTCGCGCGGCAGCGTCTCGCCGAAGCCCGTCGCGCCCACGCCCCAGCCGCCTTCCTCGTCGATGAGCGACTGCTTCCACGACGCGCCGTAGCCGGGCATCCACTGGCCGCGTCCCCAGCCCTGGCGTCCGGATCCGCCCTGGAAGCCGTAGCCGCGCACGAAATCCTTCTCGGCGGTCTTCACGTTACGGAAGCGCGGGATGTAGAAGCCGTTCGGGCGATTGCCGAACGTCGTCTTGTCCAGGAAGCCGGGATAACCCGCGCCGGCGCCCGCGCCGAAGTTATGGTCCATGACGTACTTGCCCAGCAGCCCGCTGGAGTTCGCGAGGCCGTTCGGGAACGTCGCACTCTTCGAGTTGAGCAGCAGGCGCACCGTCTCGATCGTCGACGCATTCACGAACACGATGCGCGACGTGTACTCGATCTCGTGGCGCGTCACGGCGTCGATCACGCGGACGCCCTTCGCGCGGCCGGACTTCGCATCGTACATGACTTCGGCGACGACGCTGTGCGGGCGAAGCGTGAGCCGTCCCGTCGCCGCGGCCGCCGGCAGCGTCGCGTTGACGCTCGAGAAATACGACCGCGTGATGCACCCCTTCTCGCAGTTGCCGCAGTAATGGCACGCGTTGCGGCCCAGATGGTCCTCCGTGAGGATCGCCACTCGGCCGATGGTCACCACACGCTCGCCGTTGAACGCCTTCATCACCTTGGCGCGCATGTCCTGCTCGACGCAGGTGAGCTCCATCGGCTTCTGGAAGATGCCGTCCGGCAGCTGCGGCAGACCCTCCTTCATTCCGCTCACGCCGATGAACCGCTCCACGTACTCGTACCACGGTGCGATGTCGGCATAGCGGATCGGCCAGTCGTTGCCGTGTCCGTCCTTCGCGTTCGCCTCGAAGTCCAGATCGCTCCAGCGGTAGACCTGACGTCCCCACATGATCGAGCGGCCGCCCACCTGACGTCCACGCAGCCAGTTGAACGGCGCGTCGTCAGGCGTCGTATACGGATTGTCGTTGTCGTTGACGAAGAACTTGTGGCCCACCTCGTCGCACGCGTAGCACTTGCTCTGGACCGGCTGTTCCTTCTGGATCTGCTTGCGGTCGCCCATGCCGCGGAAATGCATCTGCCACGGCTGCACGTGCTCCACGTAGTCGATGCGCGGATCGATCGGACCGCCCGCCTCGAGCACGAGCACGCGCAGTCCGCGCTCGGTGAGCTCCTTGGCCGCCCAGCCGCCGCTCATTCCGGAGCCGACGACGATCGCGTCGAAATCGTAGCTCTCAGCCATGGAGGTGTTCCTCCTGGCGACGCTCCTGCCCAGATCCCTTGGGCGCGGGACTGCCCGCCTGCAGCGGACGCTTGCGGATGTTCACCGGCACCGAGCCGTCGAAGCGGCCCGGCATCACCTGCACCTTGAGAACGTCCTTCATCACGGGCTCGCTGGTGAAGTAGCCGTGCACGACGAGTCCCTTCAGCCGCCAGTACGTCTGCGCGGGCTCCGCGTTGCGATCGCCGCTCTCGAGCGCATCGATCATCTTGCCGCGCGCGTCCGCGGCGAGATCCGCGAACACCACGTTCGACTCCGTGCGCGCGCGTGTGTCGATCGCGTCGATGCCCGCGAAGACCGTCTTCCGCTCGTCGTCCGTCGCGAACTCCGACGCGATGACGTCGATGAAGTGGTGGGTGCCCACGTCGGTCGCACTCGGCGTATCGGTGCGCGGGATCAGCGTGTCGGCCAGCGCGCGCACGAACGCCATCTGCGCGTCGTTGAGGCCGTTCGTGGGTGCGACGCCACTGGCGACGCGCGCCCAGGCGGCAACGGCCTTCTCACTGGGCAGCAGGCTCAGCGCGGCCGCGGAGGCGGCGACGCGGAGCAGTTCTCTTCGTTCCATCAGGGGAGGGAGAAAAGGTGGGAGGGACTGACGCAATCTGTCACGCGTGCAGCGCCATGCCCAGACCTACGCAGCGCGACCGCGATTAGTTGCCGTCGGTGTCGACGGCGCGGATGAACTGGCGCCCTTCCCACAGCACCGGGACGGCGCGGATGACGGAAAACAGCGTCGTGGCGTAGACGAGCAGGTCGATCGAGATCTGCAACGCGTTCCGGATCTCGCGTGTGGGCTTCATGTCCTGCCAGGCCAACCACGCGCCGAGCGCGCAGAAGGTGACCGCCTTGAGTCCACCGTACAGGGCGCGGCTCCAGCGCGACGTCGTCAGCTGTCGCGCCCACGCCGCCGTCTGCATGCTGCTCGCGCCGAACGCGGTCCGTCCCTGGCCGAACGCGACGCTGCGTACGAGGTCGGTGAGCACCGTGCGCGTGATGATGACGAGCGGGACCCAGAACGCGACGAACGGACCCAGCCGTCGAGCGCGTCCATGTAGATCGCCCACGCGAGCAGCGGCACCATCGCCAGGTCGAGCCACACGGCGTGAACGGTGCGGTGGCGTCCCCAGACGGCGATCACGATGAAGATCAGGATGACGCGCGCGACGGTGAGCGCGTTCGCCTTGCCGATCACGACACGAGCCTGGTCAGTGCGCCGTCACCAGCACGACGTTCTGGTCGAAGTCGTCCCGAGCGCGCGGCGGCAGCGAGAGCGTCACGCCTGCCGGCGACGACGTCAGTGCGACGCGGGCGCCGGTCTTCCAGTCCGTCGCCGTCTTGATGCGCGAGGCGGGAATGGGAAGCGCGAGCGCGCGATCCGGCCAATCCAGCACGTGTACGAAGACGCTGTCTCCGCGTCGTGTGGTCGCGCCCCAACTGCGCGGC
>DATFHG010000204.1:0-6810 GCA_035248725.1 Gemmatimonadaceae bacterium
AAGCGCGCGACGCCGGTTCCTCGCCTCCATTCCCGCGGAGGCGTCCGACGCCATCCTCATCGAGGTCGCACAGCCCGTGGTACTCGCGGCCGACAGCCTCACGTCGAAACGCTCATCGGCGATCGGCGCGATGAGCGTCGCATCGGAGATCTACTACAACACCGTGATGAACTGCACCGCGGGGTTCAACGCGCAGCGGTCGAACAACGTTCAGGGCGTATTCGACGGCCAGCGGTATCTCATCACGGCCGGGCACTGTACTAGCGTGTTCGCGGACTACGACGGGCTGCATTCTTCAATCCCAATGCCACGCGCGCCGACCGCGCGGTGGTGGGCACAGAATTTCGGGAAGCTCAGTATTTCCCGAGGTGGATGGGCACCAGCTGCCCCGCGTATGCCATCTGCTACTCCGACTGCCCCGATGGAGTGAAGTGCAGCCTCGCGGACGCCGCAATGATCAGGCTGGACGCCGGCTATTCGTGGTAGCCTGCAGCGATTCTGCACCCGACATCGATGAGTCCGGACAGGGGCGTCACCCCGGGCTCGCTCGTGGTGAACCCATTCGCGCCATCCTGGACGGTGCAGGACTCCTCGATGTTGTTCCCCGTCGGACAGGCGGTGTGCTACGTGGGGGTGGTGAGCGGATGGGTCTGCGGCCAGGTGACGAAGAAGAACTATGGCTCGCGCGTGCGTGACCCCAAGACGCGCACGAACGACAAGTACGTGATTGGGATGACGGTAGTGAACATGAAGGTGCGTCTGGGCGACAGCGGCGCACCCGTGTTCTCCGAGGGCCTCGCTGCCATGCAGCGACTGGCGAGAATCGTCGTGGCCACCGATGGCCTCAACGGATATTTCTCCGAGTACGCGTACATCGCGTACGTGCTGTTGTACCGCGACCAGCAAGCCATCTGTGGCGCGAATCCCAGCTGCTTCATCCAGTTCAGCGTGTCGAATCCATCCGCGTCGTACTACGACCCGCCGCCGATCGATGACGGTGGCGGCGACCCCTGTGCCCGGATCGTGTGTCCCACGCTGAGAGGCGATTCGCTGCGGTTGGTCGCGATTCCCGCGACGATCGACTCCGCGGAGCAGCTCGTGGCCGGCGTGCGAGCGATCAACGCGTCGACCGCTGACATCACGGTGACGTCAGGTGGCTGCGGCGTTCATGTATCCCTGTATCGCGTGGGTGACACCACCGCCGCGTGGGACTCGGACCGGCAGCATTCGTGTTGTGTCCGGCCGTGCGCACGGACACACGCATCGCCGCGTCCCGATATCGGGATTTCACCTTCAGCTTCCCGGTCGCGGAGTTGCGACGCGAGGGCGTCGCTCCTGGCCCGTATCAGGTGGAGGTGCGGCTCGTCGGTGCCGCCGGGCCCGAGCTCAGCGCCGGCGAGGTAAAATTGCCATGAGCAGCAACCGTAGCACGCCGTGGCCTCGACGTGGACAAACTACGCGCCTGGCGAATATGGAAGCGGGTTCGCCGACGGCCTATGCCGCTCCCACGCTTGCTACGTCGGCCGCACGGCATGGAGCAGCATCCATGACGTGCCAAAGCGGTCGCGCAGCATCGCAAAGCGCTTGGCGAAAAACGTCTCCTCCATCTTCATGAAGATCTCGCCCCCCTCGCCGAGCACGCGATAGAGGCGCTCCGCTTCCTCCACGCTGTCCGTGGTGAGCGTGAGGTACGCGCTCCGCATCCCCTGCGCGCCGGGGATGTCCGCGCCCATGAGCGTCGCGTTGCCGATGTCGATGCGCGCGTGCAACACCTTGTCCTTCCACTCCGGCGGCAGGCTCGGATTGGGCGCCACGTTGTGACGCGTGAGGACCGTGATCTGGCCGTGCAGCTCCGCCTCGTAGAATCGGAACGCCGCCTCGCAGTTGCCCGGATAGTTGACGTACGCGTCGAGTCGCATCCCGAATGTTAGCGGGCACGTCGACGGCACGATGAATGGGGCGCACGAGTTCGACGTGCCCGTCGGCTGGACGGTGGACGTGCGGTTCCGGAACCGCGACTCGGCGCCCTACTCGGCGCGTGTGGTTCCCCCGTCGACGACGTATTCGCTCACGCTGGCGCCGCCGGCATTCGCCGACGCCGAGACGTCGCGCGCGGACGTCGGCATTCGTTCCCGGAGCGGGGGATGAGTTCCGCTTCAAGGCCGATCGTGCGGGCGATTTCGTGCTGGCGTGCGCGGTGCCAGGCCACGCGAGCGCGGGGATGTTCGTTCGCCTGCGAGTGATTCCCAATCTGACGTCACCCACCTTCCATTAGTCGGATAGGCACGGGTTTCTCTGTCGAAAGTGTGACGCGGATGAACGCGGATTGAGCTGATGAACGCGGAAGGAATTGAAATGAAACAAACCCAATAACATTCCGCGTTCTTCCGCTCGATCAGCGTTCATCCGCGTCAGGCTTCCGTCAGAGAAGTCATGCACGGCACCACACGTCATACTCCTGTCCCCATATTGAACCCAACGCCAAAGACGGGGGAACAGGTGGACGACAGGCAGACGCTGGAGGTCGAGCGCTACAAGCTCGCGCGACGCATTCACCGCGCACTCGCCAAGCCGATGACGGTGCTCGGCCTCGTCTGGCTCGTGCTGCTCGTGCTCGACCTCACCCGCGGCCTGTCACCCTTCCTGCGCACGGTGAACTGGTGATCTGGGGACTGTTCGTCGTCCAGTTCATCGTCGAGCTCAGCGTCGCCCCCAAACGCATCGCCTATATAAGGAAGCACTGGATCACGGGCGTCGCGCTCCTGATTCCCGCGGCGCGACTGCTCACCGTGTTCCGGGCCCTGCGCGCGCTCGCCGCGCTGCGCGGCGTGCGGCTCGTACGCGTGATCGCGGGCGCCAATCGCAGCATGCGCGCGCTGGGGAGCATGATGAGCCGGCGCGGCCTCGGCTACGCGCTCTCATTGTCTGCTGCCGTCGCACTCGCCGGCGCGGCCGGCATGGACACCTTCGAGCGCGGCGTCCAGGGCAGCACCATCCACGGTTTCGGCTCGGCGCTCTGGTGGACCGCGATGACGCTCACCACCATGGGCTCCGACTACTTCCCGCGCACGCCGGAAGGACGGCTCCTGTGCCTGCTGCTCGCGATCTACGGCTTCGCCGTGTTCGGGTACATCACCGCCATCATCGCCAGCTTCTTCGTCGCGCGCGACGCCGACCAGGACGAGGGCGACGTCGCAGGCGCCAAGCAGATGAAGCGGCTCGAAGCCGAAGTCGCCCGCGTGCACCAGCGGCTCGACGACATCGCCAACGCGCTCGCTCGCCGCTGATCCTGGTCATCCCGAGCGTAGCGAGGGATCTGCACTCAGCGCACGCGACGCGCGATCTCCATCGCCCACGTGTTGTACGGGTCTGTGTCCAGCGCTCGGCGCGCGGTCGCGCGCGCGGCCGCCTTGTCCCCCGCCACTTCCTGCGCGTGCGCGAGCGCGGCCAGCATTCGTGACGACCTGGGAATCGCGGCGGCACCGAACGTCAGCACCTGCAGCGCCTCGCGCGGCTTGCCCCGTGTCAGCAACGCCGCGCCGAGCTGGCTGAAGTCCCAGTCGGCATCCTTGAGCGTGTCGGGCGACTGCGCCACCATGCGCCTGAATGGCGCGAGCACGCTGTCCGTGCCCACGGCAGCGATCTTCGTGATGACGCGGTCGTACGTGGTGCTCCGCGTGTAGTCGGGATCCCACGCTTCCACGTCGAGCGTGATGT
The DNA here is from genome assembly GCA_035248725.1 of Gemmatimonadaceae bacterium. GTDB lineage: Bacteria > Gemmatimonadota > Gemmatimonadetes > Gemmatimonadales > Gemmatimonadaceae > DASPMP01. Next base: position 3,718 of record DATFHG010000204.1, read on the forward strand.
CGACCGAGTCGGCCATGGACGCGCTGCGCACCGCGTCGAACCACGGGTTGAACGTCGCGCCACCCATGATCCCGAAGTCTCTCCGATCCAGCCGCACGCTTCCGCTGAAGAACAGGAGACTCGAGCCGTGCGGCTCCTCCATTTGCGTCCCCACCTGGTGGAAGGGAATCACGATCTCGCGCGTGACGCCGTGCATCGCGAGCGTGCCGGCCGCCGCGAACCCGTTCGCGGCACGCGTCACCCGGGTGCTCTGGAACACGATGTACGGATACTTCTCCGCGTCGAAGAAGTCGGAGCTGCGCAGGTGTTCGTCGCGATGCGCGGAGCCGGTCGACAGCCCCTTCACCGGAATGGCGATGGAGATCGACGATTGCGTCAGATCGCGCGCGTCGTACGCCAGCGTCCCGCGCACGTCGTCGAACCGGCCGCGCACCGGGAAGCGGAGGAAGCCGATCGCGAACGAGATGTCCGAGTGCGCGGCCTCGATCTGGAAGTCGCGCGTCTGGGCCGCGGCGGGGAGGGCAATCACGGCGGCGGCCAGGGGGCAGACAATACGTCTCATGTGATCCTAACGCCGCGAAGCGCCGAAAGATTACATCTGCTACCTTGCGCGCGCGCCGCTCACACTGCACATCAGGGAGCACACGGCGGTCCCACATTCCGCATTCCGAGCCGGAGCCTCCCATGTCCAGTCGACGCCACCTGCCCGCGATCCTCCTGCTGACGGCCATCGCCACGCCACTCGCCGCGCAGAGTGCGGACGCGAAGGCGAAGGCCGCGATCGAGGCGTCCGCCGCACGCATGGTGGCGGCGGCGAACCGTGCCGACGCCGATGGCGTCGTGGCCGATCTCACACCCGACGCGCGCGTTCTGGTTGGAACCACGCGGTTCGCGGGCCGCGAAGCATTTCGCGCCGCGACGGCGGCGCTGTACCGCGGCGTGCGCAGGCAGGACATCAGGATGGACGGGGCAACCACGCTCCTCTCGCCGACGTCCGCGGAGTACTCCGCCACGGGCACGTTCACGAGCATCGACACCAGCGGCGCATCGATGTCAGGCGCGGTGTCTGTGACGGCCGTGTACCGCCTGGAGAAGGGCGCCTGGAAGGTCGCGAGCTTCCACGAGTCGGTCGCGCCGACGCCAGCCGTCGCGCAGGAAGGCGCGTCCGCGGCCGCCGCCGATGCCGCGAGCGCACACACGTCGTACCAGCCATCGGTCACCGCTGTCTTCCAGCCCGTTCCGGGCGCGCCGTACATCGCGAACGCGCAGCTGTATGGCGACGCGAACGCCGACGCGCCGCACGCCGAGTTCACGAAGTTCGCGCCGGGCGCGGACATGGGCCGCCACTTTCACACGAATACCGTGACGGTCGTCGTGCTCAAGGGTGCCTACCTCTATCGCGACGACGCCGGGGAGAAGCGGGTGGCGGCGGGGGATTGGCTGCGCATTCCCGGGGGGAAGGTGCACTGGAGCGGCGCGGACGCCAGCGAGGGCGCCGTCATCTACGTGCACATGGACCGGCGCATGGACCAGACGCAGGCGAAATGAACCGTCCGGCTACAGCCTGCATGAGTACGCCCACGTCGCGCCCGGCCCGCTGACGACAATCCGATCGCCAACCACCGCCCCGCCACTGGTACTGGGCCAGTCGGGGTCGTCACCCGTGCCGCGCGATCCGATGTACTCGCCGGTGTGGCGATTGAGCTTCGAGATCGCCAGATGCAGCGCGAATAGCGCGTCTCCGCAAACGGTCACGCCCGACACGCCTCCACTGACCTTGGCGGACCACAGATTCTGCCCCGTCTCGGCCTTCACGGCGTAGATGCCGCCGTCCTCGACGCCAAAGTACAGCGTGTCGCCCGCGACCGCGGCGGGAACGACAGGCCCGGCGAATCCGGCCTCGCCGTGCGCGCTCCACACGCGCTGTCCGGTAAAGCGGTCCACGGCGTAGATGCCACCCGCGCGTGTATCGCTCACGACCGCGAGGCGATTCACGATCGTGATGCCCCACGCGTCGGACACATTGTCGGGCGCGTGATAACGCCACAGCTCCGCTCCAGTGCTGGCGGACAGCGCGATCAGCACGCCGCGTCCAAAGCCGCAGTATTCGTTCTGGCACTCTATGAGCGCGGCATACACGGTGTCTCCGGAGACCGCGGTGCCCTGACCGTAGGTTGAATCCTGCCGTGCGGGATCGACGTCCACGCTCCAGCGCTCGGCCCCCGTCACCAAATCGAGCGCACTCACGCGATGGTCACGTTCGATGACGTAGAACGCGGTCGAATCGGCGGAACCGTACAGCAGTGCGGTCGACGAGCGCGGCACGTATGTCCAGAGTACGGCGCCGGTGGCGACATCCAGCGCCATCACCTTGCGGCCGTCCGCTACCAGCACCCGTCCGCGCATGACGAGGAGCTTCCCGGCGGTTGCACCGGACGAGCCAGGAAGCGTGGCTGTGTACCAGCGGGTCGCACTGGTCGTCGCGTCGACGGCATCGATCAGCCCACCTGGAAGTTCCAGGATCGCCATGTCGTCGGTGGCGGCGGGCACGCCGGACCAGGCATTGACGAAGGTGGAATTGTTCGGCTTTCGCCAGAGCCACTGCAGCACGTGGCGGTCGGCCGACGCATCGTCAAAGAGTCTGCATGCGCTCAGCGCAGCTACGATCGCGATGGCGGATCGACGCAGATTCACGCGCAGGGGACCGCTACTCCTTGGTCTTGAGCCTCGACTCGTTCTCCCTGATGAACGAGCGGATGTCGTCGGCCATGTCGAGGAGCTTGGTCCACTGTTCCTTATATAGGGTGACAGGGAAGCGGCCCAGCCCGTACACGGACACGCCGCCCTTTTCACTGACCTTGAGGGAGACGCCGCGCGCGGCGCCCTTCTTCAGCGCTTCGTTCTCTTTGCGAAGACGCTCGAGCTCTTCGCGCATGCTGTCGTCGCTCATGTGCACCCGGGTGGGGAGGGGAGTGTTGGACCGGAGGAAGCTAGCGCAGGCTACGGAGCTTCGGGCTTCACCCACTTCGGATACAGCTTCTTCCAGCCACCGATACTTCCCTTCACGAGACCGAGCACCGCGCCGACGGCCGC
>DATFHG010000205.1:0-11092 GCA_035248725.1 Gemmatimonadaceae bacterium
TTCAACCCGCTCGTCGCGGCCAGCCCCTTCAACACCGGCTACCGCACGAGCAACGGCTTCAACGTCACCGGCGGCGCTGATCGCGCCACGTATTTCATCTCCGGTGACATCGACCGCGACCATGGCGTGGTCGCACCGAATTTCCTCGACCGCGCCAGCCTCCGCGCGAACATGACCGGCCAGCTGACCAGCAAGGTGACGACCCAGGTCTTCACCAACTTCATCAGCAGCCGCCTGAAGTTCCCGCAGAACGACAACAACATTCTCGGCGTCATCAGCTCCGGCCTCCTCGGCTCGGCGTTCAATGACGACACGGCGAACGCACCGTGCCGCGCGACCAGCACCTGCTCCCGCGGCTACCTCTCGGGCCAGACGCCGCAGCAGATCTACGCCATCAACACGCAGGAGAACGTCGAGCGCTTCATCGGCTCGAACGTCACCACGTGGCAGGCGATGCCGTGGCTGACCGCGACGGGTCAGTTCGGCGTCGACTTCCTCGATCGCCGCAACAACGAGACGCTGCAGCCCAACACGGTCTTCTTCAACTCGAGCACCGTCGATGGCTACCGCCAGCGCAACTCGGCGCAGCAGTGGAGCTACACCGCGAACGGCTCGGTCACGGGCGTCCGCGATGTGACGCCGGAGATCCGCTCCTCGACGACGGCCGGCGTGCAGTTCGCCCGCGACGTCGTGCAGGCGGAGCGCGCGTTCGGTGCCAAGCTCCTCGGCGGCACGGGCTCGCTGCAGGGCACGTCGGCCCGCTTCTCGGTGGGCGAGACGAACACGGACAACCGCACGCTCGGCGGCATCCTCCAGGAGCAGGTGGCCTGGCGCGATCGCCTCTTCGCGACGGTCGCCGCGCGCACGGACAACAACAGCGCGTTCGGCTCCAACTTCGGCTGGGTGCTCTATCCCGCGGCAAGTTTGTCGTGGGTGGTGAGCGAGGAGGGATTCTTCCCGCGCAACGACTACGTGTCGTCGCTGCGTCTGCGCACGGCGTACGGCAAGTCCGGCCAGCGGCCGCAGTTCCGCGACGCCATCACCTTCTACAACGTGCAGACGGTGACCGTGGCCGGCACCGATGTGCCGGGCATCATCGTCGGCGGCACCGGCAACCCCGACCTCAAGCCCGAGGTTTCCGGCGAGTTCGAGATCGGCTTCGAGGCCGGTCTCTTCCAGGACCGCTTCAGCCTGGACTTCACGTCGTACAACAAGAAGACCACCGACCTGCTGATCGCGAAGCCCCTGCCGCCGTCGCTCGGTCTCACGACGACGCAGTTCGACAACCTGGGCGCCTCCACCAACAGCGGCCTCGAATTGCAGCTCAATGGCCGCGTCTTCAACATGGAGAACGTCGGGCTCGAGGCGACGCTGAGCGCGTCCACGAACCACAACAAGCTCACCGACATCGGCAAGCTGCCCGATGGTACGCAGATCCCGCCGATCGTCATCAACAGTCTCCAGCGTCACGTGCAGGGCTATCCCCTGGGCGGCTACTGGGCGACGCACTACACGTACAACGACCTCAACAACGACGGCATCATCAGCCGCGTGAACTGCCCGGGCCAGACGCAGGTGGCCGGCGGTCCCGCGTGCGAATTCACCCTCGATACGCTGTCGTACATCGGCAATCCGCTGCCGACGCGGGATTTCTCCTTCAATCCGCGGCTCACGCTGTTCAAGGTGGCGGAGCTGGGAGCGCTGGTGGATTACCGTGGCGGGTTCAAACAGTTCAACAACACGGCCCGCTTCCGCTGCAACTTCGGCAACTGCCAGGAAGCGTACGACAAGACGCAGCCGCTCTGGCTCCAGGCCCGCAACATCGGGCAGCTGATGGGGACGGACTACGGTTACGTGGAAGACGCCAGCTTCACGAAGCTGCGCGAAGTGACGCTGTCGCTGCTCGCGCCCAAGTCCTGGGCGACGGTGGCGCATGCATCAGAAGCACGGTTGACCCTCGCTGGCCGCAACCTGGCGACGTGGACGAACTACACGGGGCTCGATCCCGAGGTGAACTCCACGCCGACCGCGTTGTTCAGCCAGTCTGACTTCCTCACGCAGCCGCCGCTCCGTGTGTTCTCGGCGCGCCTGTCGCTGGCCTTCTGATGCCGACTTCCTCTCAGACCCATACCCGAGTGCATACGGTGAATCACACCATGATGACTGGACCCAACCCGACCGCGCGTCGGGCCGCGATGTTCCGCGGCCTGGCGCGCACCGCGGGCCTGGCGGCCCTGGTCGTTGCCTGCAGCACCGATCAGATCCTCGACGTGCAGGACATCGACGTCGCCCGCCCCGGCTCGATCACGGGCGCCGCAGCCCTGCCGGCGGCGCTCAACGGTGCCATCGGCACCTTCGGGAGCGCCTACGATGGCGCGAACACGGACGTGAACCAGATCTCGCTGTCAGGCATGATCAGCGATGAGTTCATCAACACTGAGACGTTCCCGACGCGCATCGAGATCGACCAGCGTAATCAGAACTATCAGACGAACGGCTCGCTCAGCGGTCTATTCTACGAGACGCAGCGCGCGCGCCAGTCGGCGGATTTCGCCGCGCAGGGCTACGCACAATTCGACGCCACCAACGTCGGTTTTGCGGAGGCGCTCAACATCAGCGCCCTCACCATCATCATGATGGCGGAGAATTACTGCGGCGACGTTCCGCTCAGCGGCACGGACGCGAGCGGCGCGTTCGTGTACAGCCCCGGACTGACGACGAAGCAGCTTCTCGACGTCGCCATTCGGAAGGCGGATAGCGCGTTCACGATTGCCAGCGCGGTGAACGCGAATGGCACGCAGACGCGTCTCGCGCGGCTCGTGAAGGCGCGCGCGCTGCTGGATGAGAACGATCCGGTCGCGGCAGCCGCGGCGATCGGCGGCACGGCAGGCGTTCCGACGACCTTCCAGTACAACTACATCCACTCCGAGACGTCCGGTCGCCAGAACAACGGCACGTGGTCGCTCGTCCAGAACAGCGGCCGTTACGGGGTGGCGAACAACGAGGGCGGCGTCGGTCTGCCATTCCAGCCCGACGGCGACATCTCGAAGTCTGTGAAAGATCCGCGCGTCATCAACCAGCTGCGTCCCACCAACGGCGGCAAGGGCTTCGACGGTTCGACCACCATGTACTGGCAGCTCAAGTATCCGGTGCGGTCGGCACCCGTCATCGTAGCGGACGGCGTCGAAGCGCGCCTGATCGAGGCCGAGGCGCAGTTGCGGCAGAACAATTACGCGGGCATGCGCGCCATTCTCGTGGCGCTCAACAGCGACGCCACGGTCGCCGCGCTGCCGGGTCGTGCGTTCACGACGCCAGTTCCGGCGCCCGCGAATCTGACCGGTGGTACCACGGCGCAGCAGGAAGACCAGCTGTTCAAGGAGCGCGCGTACTGGCTGTACCTCACCAGCCACCGCCTGGGTGACCTGCGTCGTCTGGCGCGCCCGGTGACGGCACCGGCCGGAGAGCTCAGCGGCTATGGCCGGCCGATCAACTCCGTCTTCCCGAACGGCACGTACTTCAAGGCGGGTACGTACGGGACGGATGTCAGCTCGCCGATCCCGCAGGCCGAAGACAACAATCCGAACTTCGATCGTTCCACCTGTGACCTGACCAAGCCGTAACTGAGCACGGCAAAAGAGAAACGCGGCGGAGGGATTCCCTCCGCCGCGTTTTTTCTTGTCCATTTTCACCGCCTGCAGGCGTTACATCGGTGTGCGCTGCAGGCTCGCGACCAGCCCGGCGGGGTCGTCCACGCGAATGCCGATGCGCGATACCTGGCGGTGCAGGCCGCCAACGAGCCTGGCTCGAACAGGCTCCCGCAACGTGATGAGCACGTTGGGCTCCGCGGGGCGCGTGGCGTTGATGTAATCGGGGGCGCGCGCCGGCCGCTCGCGCCACGTCGGCTGGGTCACCGACGCGATGGCCGAGGTGGGGAACTCGACACGCAGCCGCCGTCCCACATGGAGCGCCACCGACGAGCCGACGACGATCGCGCCGCGCGCCATGGCCCGATAGTCCGCGACGATCCACCACAATGCCCAGGCGCTGGTGGCGGTGAGCAGCCACGCCACGACGGGATGACTGCGCATGAACAGCGCGTGCAACGCGATCGTCTCGACGACGATCGCCATGCCGAGGCCGAGCACGAGGCCAGCAGAGCGCGCGTTGCGATAGGAAAAGGTTGCCGCGGCACCTGACATCGCGCCGAAATCTATGCCTGCCGCGTGATGCGCTCTTCGCGCCCGCGCGATACATTGGCGCCATGGCATGGATCGAAACTCGTGACCCGAACACGGCCGACGGGCCGCTCAAGGATGCGCTCATGAAGCAGCGCGCCTTGTATCCGAAGGAGTACGCCGTCCCGACGTCGCCCGAGAAGGCGGGGGCCGCCGGCATCATCGCGTCGCATTCACTGCTGCCCGACACGCTGTATCACGCCTTCGCGGCATACGGCACGCTGCTGAGCCCTGACCTGCCGCTCGAGCGCCGGCATCACGAGATGATCGCGACGGTCGTTTCGGTCACGAATCGCTGCCGGTATTGACTGCAGTCACACGCAGAGTTTCTGCGTCGGGTCACGCTGGACGAAGCCTTCGCGAACCAGCTGCGCGAGGATTATCGCGCCGCGCCGATCACGCCGGCGGAACGCGCGATGCTGGATTTCGCCGTGCAGATCACCGAAGACGCCACTCGCATCAGTCGCGATGACATCGAGGGACTGAAGCGGCACGGCTTCGACGATCGCGCCATTCTGCAGATGACGCTCATCGCCAGCTGGTTCAACTACATCAATCGCGTCGCCGACGCGCTTGGCGTTGGACGAGATGATTCGTCGGGCGCGACGTTGCCGGTGCCCGAAACCGCATCCTGGAGCGAGAGCAGCGCGGTGAAGCGGTAGAGCTGTAGTACGCACAGCTCCACCGCTACCGCTCTACAGTACTCCGTTCGTTCAGCAGCTTCGTCACGAAGCGCTGCGCTTCCGAGATCCGCTCGACTTCGACGGCGATCGTGTCGACTGATTGTTGCAGCTGCTCCAGCCGCTGCGTCGTGATGGCGTCGGTCTGAGGCGGACGCGCCACGACATTCGCGCGCTTCCAGATGAGCCGCGACATCGCCACGGCAAAGGGGCCGAGTACGAAGACGGACAGGATGGCGACGATCGGAACGACGTCCTTCGAGACCGTGCGGGCGAACTCGGGGGGCACCTGCGCCGAGCTGCTCGTCAGCGCGAGTGGCGCGTTGGCCAGCTGATCGCCTGTGGTCTCGAGCTCCTGCTCGAGATGGAGGATGCGGTCGTCCAGCAGCTTGATGCGATTCTCGATGCCCGCGCGCGCTCCCGGGTCCGCCCGCTGGAGCTCACGCGCCAGACCGTTGCGTCGTGACGAGACGTTCTCGAGCTGATCGGAGATCGCGCTGCGCTTTGCCTTGAGCGCCGCGAGCTCCTGCGCGGTAGCGGGCGCCGGCGGGTCGACGCGTACCACGTACGGCTGCGGCTTCGCCGGAGGGGCGGGAGTCTGGGGAAGCGCGGCAGGCTGCTGCACGGTGTAAATCTACGGCTCCGGCAAGCACGAAGTTACAGGCCGAAGGATGAAGCGGCGGAGGGGTCCGTGCCCGGCGGCGAGGCTTTGGCAATTCTGCCATAGCGCTTTCCTATGGCAGAATTGCTCAAAGTTCGCCGAAGGGCACGGACCCCTCCGCCGCGTCCATGCTGCGATCTACGGGATCGGCTTCCTTGGACCGGCGGTCACGACATGCGGCGTGCCCGCGAGCAGCTGATTCACCTTGGCCACTTCGTTCAGGACGATCGCCTGGAGCTCGGTCTCGAGCGCCGCGGTCTCGTCGGTGAGCTCTCTGAGTCGAAGCATCTGAGGATCCGTCGGCTCGCTCTCGGGCCGCGAGATGGCGGAGCCAAGCGTGTTCAGCTCGTCGCGAAGCCGGGGATACTGCCGGTACCCCAGGCCGGCGATCGGGCGCGCGAGCTTGTCGTCGCGGAAGCTCTTCAGCTTCGTGCGCGCCGCATTGATCGCCTCGAGCGCGGCTGACGACGCGCCCTGTTGCACGGCGAACACGCTGTCACCCGAGCCGCGGCCGGGCCGCAGCGTCTGATCGATGGACGCGAGCTGCCGCGACATGCCATCCGTCTGCTCCAGCATCGACGTCGCGCGCGACATGAGCTCGCGGATCGCGAGTGCCGCGTCCTGCTGCGACTTCAGCTGTGCGACGGTGACCGTCGTGCGCGGATCGGCGCGCACCGACACCTTCGTGCTCAGCGTGCGGCCATTCGCTGTCAGCGTCGCGACATACACGCCGGGCAGCACGAATGGGCCGCCGAAGTTGAAGCGGCTGCTCTCGTCCTCGTCGTCGTCCGCACCGGGCGGGCGACGGCGCTGCGTCGTGTCCGGAAGTTGTTTCGGCGGTTCCAGCCTCAGATCCCACACGGCGCGATTCACACCCGAATCGCGCGCGGGACTGCGCAACGTGCGCAGCACCCGTCCGCCAGCGTCCGCGATCGTGATGCTCACCGAGTCCTTCGCCGGCGACTTGAGGTAATACGAGATGATCGCGCCCTGCGGGGGATTCTGGCCTGTCCACTGCTTCTGTCCCTGGTCGCCGTCGCGGCCGGCCAGCACCCACCGCGTCGCGGGACGTACGTCGAACAGATAGACGTCGGCGGCGGTGGCATCGGCGAGGCGCTGCAGCGGCGTCGCGTCGTCCAGGATGTACATGCCGCGGCCGTGCGTCGCGACGATGACGTCGTTGTCGCGCGGGTGGATGGTGAGATCCCGTACCGGCACGGCCGCGATGTTGTTGCGGATCGAGACCCAGCGCTCGCCGCGGTTCCACGACGCATACAGGCCGTTCTCCGTTCCGGCGTACAGCAGGTTGCGATTGCGCGGGTCTTCGCGGATCACGTGCGCCCACCCCTTCGCCGGCAGGCCGTTGGTGAGCTTCTTCCACGTCTTGCCGTAGTCCGTGGTCATGAAGAAGTACGGCGCGTAATCGTTGTCCTGGTGGTGCGAGGCGGCGAAATACGCCGTGCCCGCATCGGACGGGGACGCCTCCACGGTCGCGATCCATGCGTTGGGCGCCAGCCCCTGCACGTTCCGGATCACGTTCGTCCACGTCTTGCCGGCGTCGCGCGTGAGCTGGACGTTGCCGTCGTCCGTGCCGATCCAGATGAGGTTCGAGTCCTTCGGCGACGGCGCGATGGACAGGATCGTCGAGTGGAACTCCGCCGCGGTGTTGTCCACGACCACCGGGCCGCCCGACGATTTCTGCTTCGCCTTGTCGTTGGTGGACAGATCGGGGGAGATCACATCCCACGACTGTCCGTAGTTGCGCGTGCGGAACAGCACGTTGCCGCCGAAGTACACCGTCTTCGGGTCGAAGGGCGAGAGCGCGATCGGCGAGTTCCAGTTGAAGCGGTACTTGTGGTTCTCCATCGCGTCGCCCGCGGACCCGATGCGGTTCGGGTACGGATGGATGCTGCGCTCGTCGCCGGTGCGCAGGTCCGTGAGCACGATGTTGCCACCCTGCGTCGCCGAGTACACCAGCCATGGCGACGCGAGGTCCGGCACCGCGAAGAAGCCGTCGCCGAAGTTGAAGGTGACCCAGTCCACCTTCCGGATGCCCTGCGGCGAGAGCGAGTTGCTCGGCCCGCACCAGTGCATGTTGTCCTGCAGGCCGCCGCACACGTGATACGGCTCCTGCATGTCGTACGCGACGTGATAGAACTGCGTGAAGGCGATCGTGTTGACCACCTCCCACGTCTTGCCGCCGTCGAACGAGGTGTGCCAGCCGCCGTCGCTGCCACCGATGACACGCTTCGGCATCTGTGGATCGATCCACATCGCCTGGTGGTCGCCGTGCACGCTGTTGGCGATGCGGTTGAAGGTGCGTCCGCCGTCCTCGCTCAGGTACAGCGCGCCGGACAGCGAGAAGATGCGATTGGAGTTGGACGGGTCGACGCGGATGTCCGAGTAGTAGAACGGCCGGAAGTCGATGTTCGGATCCTTGTTCACCACGCGCCACGAATCGCCGGCGTCGTCGGAGCGATACAGCTCGCCTTCGTCCTTCGCCTCGGTGACCATGTAGACGACGTTCGGCTCGGAGCGGGAAACGCTGACGCCGATGCGGTCCATGGGACCGGTCGGAAGTCCCTTCGACAGCTTGTTCCACGTCGCGCCGCCGTCGATGGACTTGTACAGCGCGGTCTCGTTGCCGCCGCTCTCGAAGTACCACGCCCAGCGCCGGAACGAATACATGCCCGCGTACACCACGTTCGCATTCGTCGGGTCGATGTCGACGTCCGAGCATCCGGTGAGCGTGTTCCGGTACAGGATCTTGCTCCACGTCTTTCCGCCGTCAGTGGTCTTGAACAGCCCGCGCTCCTCGTTCGGACCCCATTCGTGCCCGAGTGCGCAGACGTAAACGATATCGGGGTTCCGCGGGTCGATCACGATGCGCGGGATCTTGTCCGTGTCCGTCAGCCCGAGGTGCGTCCAGCTGTTGCCGCCGTCGGTGGATTTGTAGACGCCGTTTCCGAACGAGGCGCTGTTGCGCGGGTTCCCTTCGCCCGTGCCGACGTACAACACGTTCGCGTCCGACGGCGCGATGGCGATGGCGCCGATGGACGCCACGTCCTGCTTGTCGAAGATCTGCTTGAACGTGGTGCCGCCATTGGTGGTCTTGGCGATGCCCCCCGCAGCGCCCGCGACGTAATACGTGGTCACGTCGCCCGGAACGCCGACCACAACCGAGATGCGTCCGGCGTTGTTGGCGGGTCCGATGGAGCGCCAGGTCAGCTTGCGCAACGCGTCGGCGTCGGATGTCACCGGCGGGACATCGACAGGCTTGGCGGTCTGGCGGCTCTGCGCCAGCAGCGGGAGGGGGAGGGCGGACACGATCAGCGAGGCCGCGAGCAGTGCGCGCATGAGTCTCTCGGGTCAGGAAGGCGCAGCTAAGTGACAGGCGAGCGCGGCGGTCGGCAAGGGCACAGTCCCTGCCAGCCTGAGCGGCGATGAAATTCGTAATTGCATCTGCGTTCTACTCCGGCCTGGGTTTCGCACTCCGACTGCTCGACGAAGGCCACGACGTCATCCTCGCGCACGGCGATCCGGACGATCGCAGACGGTCCGACGAGTTCCGGCTGGTGGGGAACGGCCTGGTGGAGAAGCGGCCCCTGCGCGACGTCATTGCGAACCGTGACTCGTACCGCGACTGGCTCTTCGTCTGGGACGAGAACCACAGCGTGGAGGAGAACGAGCTGCTTCGCGCGGAAGGGTTCGGCGTGTTCGGAGGGGGCCGGTACCCGGACACGATGGAGCACGACCGCGATGCCTGTCTCGACCTCGTGCAACGCTACGGCGTCCAGGCTCCGCCGTCCTTTCCCTTCGAGAATGTCGATGCCGCGCTGAGCTTCCTGGACGAACGGCAGGCCGGCGCGTTCGTCTACAAGCCCGACCGGGGCGAGACGCACGAGACGTGGATCCCGCAGTCGCCGGATGAAGCGGACGCGCGCGAGGAGCTGCGCCACCATCTGCGTTCGATTCGCAAGGAAGGGTCGTTCATCCTCCAGGAGCGCAAGGACGGCATCGAGCTCAACGTCGAAGTGTTCTTCGTGCGCGGCGAGCCGCGCTTCGCCTTTGCCACGCTCGAGTCCAAGCGCAGGCTGAGCGGCGACCTCGGCGACTTCTCGGGGTGCGCCTTCGATTTCGTCTTCGCCATTCCGCTCGACAGCCGCGCGGTGAAGGAGAGCGTCGGCCGCCTGTACCCGTCGTATCGCGGCCTGTGCTACACCGGGTTCGGCGACGCGAACTTCATTGCGGCGCGCGACGGCGTGTGGTTCCTGGAGAAGTGCGAGCGCTTCGGGTACAACGCGCACCCGAATCTCTTCTGGACGCTCAATCGCGCGTCACTCGGCGACACGTTCGCCGCGTTCATCGACGGATCGTATCGCGCGGACATGGCCCCCGGCTTCGGCGCCTCGTGCACGCTGTACATGGACCATCCGGCTCCCGGCAAGGCGGTGCTCTTTCCGCAGGCCATTGCGCGCGATCTGTATCTGATGGACGTCTACCGGGACGGCGACTCGCTGCTGACCGCCGGCTACAACGAGCTGGTCGCGATCAGCACCGGATACGGCTACACGATTCCGACCGCGTGGGAGGAATGCGTCAAGCGCGCGTGGCAGGTGAAGTTTCCGGGCCGGGCATTCCGCGTCGACGGTGCCGACACGACGTACCCGTCGTCGCCGCTGCGCCGCTACGAGGCGCTCAAGGCGATGGACTACTTCTGAGTTGGGAGGCGGGAGGCGGGAGGCGGGAGGCGGCACGCGGGACAGCGACTTGAGATCGGGCGCTCCAAGACTCCAAACTCTCAACTCCCAACTCACTCCCGGCTCCCGGCTCCCGAGTCCCGGCTCTTCCGTTTAAGGTTCGGCCATGCCGAAGACGCGCGTTGCCGCACGCACGGACGATCAGCCCGCCACGCCGCTCGAGGCGGCGCGCGCCGCCGCCGACGCGATGTACCGCTCCGCGTGCGAGTCGTGTCACCAGCACGATCGCGTCGCGCGCGTGATCGCGCGCTCGAGCAACGACGACGAGGTTCGCGCGGCGCAGAAGCTCTGCGCCGAATGCACGCAGGCGCTGCGCGCGCGGGCGCAGGAGTACGAGCAGGCAGCGGCCTCGCTGCATCCCGTCGCGAGCGACGAGGCATGGTGGCACCTGGCCAACGCGCTGTGGCTCGCGTCCCGCGAATACCTGCGTCGCAACCGCTGCTGCGACGCCGCGAATCGGGAATTCAGGACGCACGATCGCGAGCGTCTCGGCGCGCTGCACGCCGAGTACGAGCTCGAAGGGTCCGCCGTGCTGGCGCTGCGCACCGCCGCCGAAGCGTACAAGCAGCGGAGGCCGGACGCGCTCTGATGCCGAAGCAGCCCGCGAAGCGCTCGAGGCCGAACAAGTGGCTCACGCTGCGACGCTCGAAGATCCACGGCCGTGGCGTCTATGCCCGCACCGACATCCCCAAGGACACGCGCCTGATCGAGTACACCGGCGAACGCATCACGAACGCGGAAGCCGACCGGCGCTAC
>DATFHG010000206.1:0-3186 GCA_035248725.1 Gemmatimonadaceae bacterium
CCCCGATCTGGCCGGACTCGTACTCGTGGTTGCCGGGCACCGCGTACGTGCGGTCGCGAAATCGTCCCCAGGTCGGGTCGTAACACTGGCGCAGCGGATCCGGCGCGTGCGTGGATTTGTACGCGGCGTCGCCGACCACGAGGATCGTTCCCGGATTGCGATCGAGAATGCGCGCGGTTTCTTTCGCGCCAGAGAGCCAGCACGCCGCGACGTCGCCTGCGGCCAGGACGGTGACCGCGCTGTCGGACGGAGGTGCGGCTTTCGCGGCAGAACGGGCAGGGGCATCGCCGCGCGCGATTGTGGCGGCTGTTGCGGCGGCGATGATCAATGCACCTGTGGCGCTCCGAACCCATGGCATCGTCGTATGGTACACAGCGCGCCTATCTCTGGGATGACAAGGCGGCGCACGTGGCGTGCTCGCCTTGACGCACTCATGCGACGAGAACACACTGAGGCCATGCGACATCTTGCGCACGCTTTCACGGCGACGGCACTCATTTTCGCAGCCACAGCGGCGCCATTGGGCGCCCAGAACGCCGCCGCGCCCACGATCGACGACCTCATCTCGCTCAAACGCGTTCAGGCGACAGAGATATCCCCGGACGGGAAGCTCGTCGCCTACACGGTGCGGGAGACGGACTGGGATCAGAACCAGTACGAGACGTCGATCTGGATCGCCGATGCGCAGACGGGCGCGACGTGGCGGCTCACCACAGGACGCAAGTCGAGCAATGCCCCGGCGTGGTCACCGGACGGCGCGCGCATCGCGTTCGCGTCGGACCGCACCGACAAGCGGCAGATATACATCATCAATCCGCGCGGTGGAGAAGCGGAGCAGCTGACGACGCTGGACGACGGCGTCGGCGCGTTCGCGTGGTCGCCCGACGGGAAGTCCATCGCCTTCACCGCCACGCATCCCAAGGCCGACGCCGACAAGGATCGCGAGAAGGCATTCGGGGAGTTCGAGATCATCGGCGGCGATCGCCGCCTGACACACCTCCACGTGGTCGACGTCGCCACGAAGAAGGTGCGCCGACTCACCAGCGGGGCGTTCGCGGTGGGCCGGTTCAGCTGGTCGCCGGACGGCAGACAGATCGCGTTCGATCATCGCGTCAGCACCGCCAACGCGGACGGTGGAACGGCGGACATTTCCATCGTCGACGTGGGCAGCGGCGCCATTCGCGCCCTCGTGACCACGAGCGGCCCGGACGCAAATCCCATGTGGTCGCCGGACGGATCGCGCATCGCCTTCGAGACCGCGATGGGAAATCCGGCGTTCTTCTACACGAACACGCACATCGCGGTGGTGGCCGCCGACGCTCGGCCCGGTGCACCGGTGCAGGACATCAGCACCTCGTTCGACGAGGATCCGTCGCTGGTGCGATGGACGCCCCGTGGGCTGTTCATGTCCGCGGCCTCTCGTACCTGGAATTATCTGTACCTCGTCGATCCGTCGAGTCGATCGATCAAGCGCTTTGCGCCCACCGACTCGTGGATCGGCTCCTCCTTTTCGCTGAGTGGCGACGGGAGCACGGCCGCTTTCATCGGTGCCCGCCCCGACTCGTTTCCGGAGCTGTACGTCGCGCCGCTCGCGACGATGCGTCCGCGGAAACTGACCGATCTCGGCGCGCAGACGGCCGCATGGGCGCATCCGCCCATCGAAGTCGTCTCGTGGAAGAGCCGCGACAGCACGACGATCGAGGGCGTACTGCACAAGCCGGTGGGCTACACACCGGGCACGCGGTATCCGCTGCTCGTCGTGATCCACGGCGGACCGACCGGCGTCTCGCGTCCCATTCCCTTCAGCAGCACGGCGATCTATCCCATCGACCTCTGGATCGCGAAAGGCGCGCTCGTGCTCGAGCCGAACTACCGTGGCAGCGCGGGCTATGGTGAGAAGTTCCGGTCGCTCAACGTCCGCAACCTTGGCGTCGGCGACGCGTGGGACGTGCTCTCCGGCGTGGACTTTCTGATCAGGCAGGGGCTCGCCGACTCCAGTCGCGTCGGCGTGATGGGTTGGTCCCAGGGCGGATACATCTCGGCGTTCCTCACCACGCACGACCCGCAGCGCTTCAAGGCGATCTCCGTCGGCGCGGGAATCTCGGACTGGACGACGTATTACGTGAACACGGACATCACGCCGTTCACGCGGCAGTATCTGCAGGCGACGCCGTGGGACGACGCCGAGATCTACGCCAGGACGTCGCCGATGACGTACATCAAGGGAGCGAAGACACCGACGCTCATCCAGCACGGCGCCACCGACCAGCGCGTGCCGCTCCCGAATGCCTTCGAGCTCTATCGCGGGCTGCAGGACCTCGGTGTGCCGTCCAGGCTCATCGTGTATCGCGGGTTCGAGGGCGTGGGCCATGGCCCGTCTCGTCCCAAGTCGAGCCGAGCAGTGATGCAGCACAACCTGGACTGGTTCAACGCGTACATCTGGGGAGAGCCCAGGACATCGGTCGTGTTCGGTCGGTAGGTGCAGATCCCTCGCTTCGCTCGGGATGACAAGGTGCAGATCCCGCTTCGCTCGGGACGACACAGCGCATATTCATTAGAGCGCACAGTCTTCAAACCGGGTTGCAATGAACAGAAGCGACGTCATCCGCAGGAACAACGTTCGGGTCTTCGGTCGCGGCACGCAGCCGATGGTCTTCATCCATGGCTTCGGCTGCGACCAGAACATGTGGCGGTTCGTGACGCCGGCGTTCGAGGATGACTATCGCATCGTCCTGTTCGACTACGTGGGCTCGGGAAAGTCGGACCTCACCGCATACAACCCCAAGCGGTACGCGACGCTCGAGGGGTACGTGCAGGACGTGCTCGACGTCTGTCACGCACTCGAGCTGAAGGGCGCGATCGCGGTCGGCCATTCGGTGAGCGCGATGGTGGCGGTGCTCGCGGCGAATCGCGAGCCGAAGCTGTTCTCGCGGCTCGTGCTGATCGGCCCGTCGCCGCGCTACATCAACGATCCGCCGGATTACGTGGGCGGCTTCGAGCGCAGCGACATCGAGGGGCTGCTGGACACGATGGACCGCAACTACATCGGCTGGGCGAATTTCCTCGCGCCGAAGATCATGGCGAACCCGGAGCGGCCGGAGCTGGGCGCCGAGCTGACCGAGAGCTTCTGCTCCACGGATCCGAAGATCGCGCGCAAATTCGCGGAGGCGACTTTCATGTCGGACA
>DATFHG010000207.1:0-3751 GCA_035248725.1 Gemmatimonadaceae bacterium
ACGAAGGGGAATTCATCGTCCGCCTGCTCCACCGGCGGCTCGTGCTCCACGGCATGGAACGGCGCGAGCTTGCCTTCGGGCTTCTCGCTCCAGAGACGCGCGTGGAGGAATTGCTGCCCCGGATGCTCCTCGTCGGAGCACGGCCACTGGAGGCCGCCGCACGACTCGAGTCGCGCGTAGCTCATCCCCGCGAACATCGGAGCCAGCGACCGCACCTCGTTCCATGCTTCTTCTGCGCTCGGCGCCCCGAAATCATGGCCGAGGCGTTTCGCGATCTGCGTGATGATCCAGATGTCGTCGCGGGCGCCGGCCGGCGGCTCGAGTGCCTTGCGCACGCGCTGCACGCGACGCTCGCTGTTCGTGACGGTTCCCTCCGCCTCGCACCAGCTGGCCGTCGCGGGGAGCACGACGTCGGCCTGCTCGGCGGTCTTGGTGAGGAAGATGTCCTGTACCACGAGATGGTCGAGTCCCTCGAGCAGGCGCTCGACGCGGTGCAGGTCCGCGTCGGACTGCGCCGGGTTTTCGCCGATGACGTACAGTGCTTTCAGCAGCCCGGAGTCCATCGCCTGGAACATCTCGGTGAGGTTCCAGCCGTGGGTCGCCTGGATCTTCGTCTTCCATGCCCGCTCGAACTTCTCGCGGATGTCGGGCTCCATGTTGTCCTGGAAGCCGACGAGACGATTCGGGATTGCCCCCATGTCGCCGCCGCCCTGGACGTTGTTCTGCCCGCGCAACGGGTTCAGCCCGCATGCGTAACGGCCCACCTTGCCAGTGAGCAGGGCAAGATTGATGAGCGCGAACACGTTCTGTACGGCGTTGTGATGCTCGGTGATGCCGAGCGTCCAGCAGATCATGCCGCGGTCGGCACGCGCGTACGCCAGTGCGGTGTCACGAATGACGTCGCGTGGAACGCCGGTGATCGCCTCGGCGTGCTCGAGCGTGTAGGTCTCGACGCTCGCGCGATAGCTGTCGAAGCCCGTCGTCGCGCGCGCGACGAACGTCTCGTTCACCAGCCCTTCGTGGATGATCACGCGCCCCATCGCGTTGGCGAGCGCGACGTCCGTACCGACATCGAGGCCCAGCCAGACGTCCGCCCACGCGGCGGTCGCGGTGCGGCGCGGATCCATGACATACAGCCGCGCGCCTGCGCGCAGGGCCTTGAGCACATGATGGAAGAAGATCGGGTGGGCGTCGCGCGCGTTCGATCCCCACAGGAAGATGACGTCGGTCTCTTCCACTTCCTTATATGAGCTCGTGCCGCCGCCCGCCCCGAAGACCGTCGCCAGACCGACGACGCTAGGTGCGTGTCACGTTCGATTGCAGCTGTCGACGTTGTTGTTCCCGAACGCGACGCGCGCCAGCTTGCCGGCGAGGAAATTGACCTCGTTGGTGGCCTTCGAGCAGCTGAAGATGCCCGTGGCGTTCGCGCCGTGTGTTTCGATGTTCCGGCGGAAGCCGTCGGCGGCTGCGTCGAGCGCGTTGTCCCACGACGTTTCCCGCAGGACGCCGTCGACGCGCACCAGCGGGTGAGTGATGCGGGGGTAGGGCTCTGCGGATGACTTTTTACGCGGCATGCGCCATCTCCGTGTGATATTTGAGCATAGGAGGTGGGGTCCGCGCTCGGCAACCCCGCGAGTTGCATCCCGACTACGCCATGACTCCAGATCAAATCGATACCCGCGCTGACCCCGACGTCCAGCGTGCCCGCGCGCTCGCGCGTGTCATGGACACTGCGCTGCGCGTTCCGGGGACGTCGTTTCGCGTCGGACTGGATCCGTTGCTCGGCTTGTTCCCCGCGGTGGGTGACGTGATCTCGGGCGCGCTCGCGAGCTACATCGTGCTCGTGGCGTGGCGGCGCGGAGCGTCAGCGGCAGTGGTCGGGCGGATGCTGGCGAACATCGGGATCGACACTGTCGTCGGCGCCATCCCGGCCGTTGGCGACGTGTTCGACGCCGCCTTCAAGTCGAACGTGCGCAATCTCGCCCTGCTGGAGCGCTACGTTGCCGCGCCGGCGGTGGTCGAGAAGCGCAGTGCCCGCATGGCGCTTCTCGCCGCCGGTGTCATCGGTGCCATCGCCATCGGTCTCGGCTTCGCGACGGTGTTCGTCGCGGAGACGCTGTGGCGACTGCTGACGTCCTGAGACTTACGGCCGCGCGTCAGGATCCACGTCGCGGCGGCGAACCACGGTCTCCTCGACGATCGGCCGCTGGTCGATGATCCGCTCCTCGGGCACGTCGCGCGTGTCGGCGTAGCGCACGTCGCGGCGCACCGGGATCTCGCGCTTCGCGCCGTCTCCGTGTACGGCGTCGTGTTCCTCGAAGTCGCCCGAGTCCGCGCGCACCACGCGATGCGTGCGGTCGATTTCGACCACGCGAATCGGCACGTAGGCGTGGCGATCGGTGCCTGTGAGATCGACGTCGAGCATCACGACTTCGCCCGCATCGGGGTCGACGAGCAGGTCGCGAACGGCGCCCAGCACGCGCCCGGAGAGCGTCTTTACTTCCCACGAGCGGATGTCGACGTCGTCGCCGGTCACGTTCCATCCGTGCAGGTCGGACAGCGGAACGAGGCGCTCGCGTTCGCGGGCATAGGGACCGATGCCGGCGGCGTCACGCCGCGGATCCTTTTTGGTCATGATTCCGTCTCCTGTCGTTAGGGGTGCGTCGCGCCCGGGCCGGCGAGGAAGTACCACGCGGCGATGGCGACGACGATGACGACCAGCACGATCCACAGCGCGGCGCGATTGCGCCGCTGTGGGGCGACCTTGATCTCGGCCATGTAGTTCTCCGGAAGCAGTGCGAGCGAACTCGTCGCACTGTTCGTGCCTTACCTTTGCGCGACGGCGGCTGCATCGTCATGGCGCCGATGCGTCGCCTCGCCCTCCTCGCTGCGCTCACCGCGGCTGTCCCGCTCGCCGCGCAAGTGCAAACGCTGTCACCGTTTCAGCAAGCCAAAGCGCGCGATGCCCTGCGCGATCAGCTGCCCTGCCTCGGATGTCACGAGCTCGACGGCAGCGGCGGACGCACGGCGCCGACGCTCGACGGCGTTGCCAGCCGACGTGGTGCGGCCTGGGTGCGCGCGATGATCGTCGATCCGCAGCGCACCCGTCCTGGCGCCGCGATGCCGCGCGTGCCCATGCCCGACGCGCTACGAGATCTTATCATCGCGTACCTCGGTCGCGACGCGGCATCGGTGGACGCGCCCATACAGCAGCCGCCGGCCGCGTCGGCGCCCGCGGCCGCGTCGAACGGGACGCAGCTCTATGCGCGATGGTGCGCATCGTGTCACGGAGCGCGCGGCGAGGGCGACGGGCCGAACGCGAAGTACCTGCCTGTGCCTCCCGCGAGGCATGCGAGCGGCGAGGCGATGTCGAAGCTGTCTGACGACGTGATGTTCGACGCGATCGCCGGCGGCGGACGCGTGATGGGCTTGAGCCCACGCATGCCTCCATTCGGTGCGACACTATCGAACGCCGAGATCCGCTCACTGGTCGGTTACATCCGAACGCTCTGCGCGTGCGCGGGGCCGGCATGGTCGACGGACGACAGGCGATGAGCGCCCGCGCATGACCGCCCGGCGCCTCGGCGTTCTCGGCGCGATCGTGATGACGATCGCACTGCTCGCGTTCGCGGGATGGTCGTACTTCGTGCGGCCGATCGATCTGCCGCCGCCTCGCGAAGTCGCGTCGGCCGCGACGATATCGCGCGACGATTTCGTCGGCGCCGAGCGCTGCGCTCAGTGCCATGCGAAG
>DATFHG010000208.1:0-20834 GCA_035248725.1 Gemmatimonadaceae bacterium
GGACTCAGGGGCTTTCGATGCGGCCAAGAATGCGCGAGACGATCTCGTCGCTGGAGACTTCCTCTGCCTCCGCTTCGTACGTCGTGAGCACGCGGTGGCGCAGCACATCGGGGGCGATGGCCTTGATGTCGTCCGGCGTGACGAAGGAGCGACCCCGCAGAAACGCGTGCGCGCGACCGGCTTGCGCCAGCGCGATCGTCGCGCGCGGGCTCGCACCGAACTCCACGAGCGGCACCAGGTCCTCGAGGCCGTACTGCTTCGGCTCGCGTGTGGCGTGGACGATGTCGACGATGTAGTCGACGATGCGGTCGTCCATGTAGAGATCCGAGATCCGCTTTCGCGCATCCATGATGGCCGCCGGCGACGCCACGCGGTCGATGCCGATCGCCTCGCCACCCGCCATGCGCCGCATGATCTCCTTCTCCTCGTCGCGACTCGGGTATCCGACGCGAAGCTTGAGCATGAAGCGGTCGACCTGGGCTTCGGGAAGTGGATAGGTGCCTTCCTGCTCGATGGGATTCTGCGTCGCGAGCACGAGGAACGGCTCTTCCAGCTTGTACGTCGTCCCGCCGATCGTCACCTGCTTCTCCTGCATCGCCTCGAGCAGCGCCGCCTGCACCTTCGCCGGCGCGCGATTGATCTCGTCCGCGAGAATGATGTTCGCGAAGATCGGCCCCTTCTTCACCAGGAAGTTGCCCGTCGCCTGGTCGTAGACCTGGGTGCCCACGACGTCCGCGGGAAGCAAGTCGGGCGTGAACTGGATGCGGTTGAAGCTCGTATCGATGGTCTCGGCGAGCGTGCGCACCGTGAGCGTCTTTGCCAGTCCCGGCACGCCCTCGAGCAGCACATGACCGCCGGTCAGAAGGCTGATGAGCAGCCGCTCGACCATGTATTCCTGTCCCACCACGCGTCGCGCCACCTGACGGCTGACGTCCTGCACGAGGCGCGAATCGATGGTCGACTGCGCGGGTTGGGATTTCTGCGTCGTCTGGGTGGCCACGAAGGGCTCCGCGTGCGAATGGTTCGGAAAAACGCGCTGCGTCGGCGCGCTACGACCCTTCAAAAATAGGACCGCCCGCCGATGTGGAGAGTTCCACAATCCGTTGAATCTTATGGCGTTCATCCGCGGTCAGTGGACGTGTCTTGCCAACCGGGAGCGCGCCCAGCGACACCGGGCCATAACGGACACGGATGAGCCGATCGACCCTGAGTCCGAGCGCCTTGCACAGCCGCCGCACTTCCCGCTTTCGACCTTCGGTGATGGTGAGCTCGAACTCGTATCGGCCGTCGCCCGAGTCGCGCACGGATACCCTGGTCGGTTTGACCATTCCGTCGTCCAGCTCCACGCCTTTCCGCGCCTTCACGGCGGCGGCCGGAGCGTCGCCGCGCACGACCGCAACGTAGGAGCGCTCGACTTCGTTGCTCGGGTGCATCAAGGCGTGCACCGCGTCGCCATCGTTGGTCAACAGGAGCAGCCCTTCGGTGAGGAAGTCCAGCCGGCCCACGTACGTCAGTCCGGGCGAATCGTGGACGTAATCGAACACCGTCGGACGCCCACGCGGTTCCGCCCGCGTCGTCATGACCCCAGGCGGTTTATGCAGCGCAATCCACACCGTCTCGACGGGGTGGGCCACCCGCTTGCCGTCGACGCGAATGTCGTCGCTCGCGGGGTCTGCGCTCTCTCCCAGAGTCGCAACCCGACCATTCACGGTCACGCGACCCGCGGTGATCAGCTCTTCTGCTTTCCGTCGCGACGCGATGCCGGCTCGCGCGAGCGCGCGTTGCAACCGCATCGAGTGGTTGCGCTTCCTACTCGGCGGGCGCTTCGGCCTCGACCGCGACCGCCTGGTCCGCCGGCGGGCTTACATGCCGCAGCGCGATCGCGAGCTCGTCCGCGCGCGGAAGCTCCTCGAGATGACGCAGCGCGAAATGCTCGAGGAACAGTGGCGTCGTTCCATAGAGCAGGGGTCGTCCCAGACCCTCCGCGCGTCCCACGACGTCGATCAGCCCGCGCTCGTGCAGGGACTTCAATACGCCGCCCACGTTCACGCCGCGGATCTCCTCGATCTCGGCGCGGCCGATCGGCTGGCGGTACGCGATGATCGCGAGCGTCTCCAGTGCCGCCGCGGACAGACGTTGCGGTCGCGCCGCGAGTTGCGCGCGCTCGATCGCTTCCGTGTACTCGGCGCGCGTCAGGATCTGCCAGCCGCCGGCGATCTCCACGAGCTCGACGCCGTGGCCTCCCTCGTCGTCGTAGTGCTGCTTCAGCTCCTCGAGCGCCGCGGTGAGCGACGCGTCGCTCGCGTCCGGATCGAGCGCCGCCAGCTCGTCGATCGGCACCGGACGCGCACTCGCGAAGAGCGCGGCTTCAAGCAGCTTCGCTAGAGGCGTCAGAGGAATCACCGGTCAGGTCGGCCAGGGCGGCGGACGGATCGATCACGGGCGATAAGACGCCCTCTTCACGCGAGATCTGAACGTTGGCGAACGGCCGCGGCTGCGCGACCCGTACTTCGCCGAGGCGCGCGAGCTCCAGCAGCCCAAGCAGTGCCGACAGTACCTGCCACGGCGGTGCATCCGAGCGCACCACGTCGGTCCACTGCAGTTGCGCCTTGAGCGCGATCAACGACCGGATGATCGCGATCGCGGACGGCACGTCGAGCGGCCGCGCAACGACGTCGTGCATGTTCGGCTCGCGCACCGCGCGGAGCACGCGATCCACCGCGGACAGGAGCTCGCTGAGCGACAGCGCGAGCGGCGCCTGCGGCGGTGTCGGCTGATCGGGCAGATACGCGCGCGAAAAACGGTCGCGACGGTCGTCGGCACGCTGCTCGAGCACGTCCACGATCTCGCGCATCTGCTGGTACTCGAGCAGGCGCCGCACGAGCTCCGCGCGCGGATCTTCCCACTCGTCGCCTTCGCCGCGCGGCAACAGCATCTGCGCCTTGATGCGCAGCAGCCGCGCCGCCATCTCGAGATAATCGGCCGCTTCATTGAGACCGAGCGACCGGATCTTCACGAGGAACTGCTCGGCAACGCGCGCGATGGGGATGTCGTAGATGTCGATCTTCTCGTCACGGATCAGCGTGAGCAGCAGGTCCAGTGGACCCGAGAAGCTCGAGAGCTCGACGACGAAGGACGACTCCGTCTGCTCCGGCGCGATCGCGCGCGCGAGACTCGGCGGCAACCCTTCCGCCGGCAGCACCATGTCCGGGGGTACGGTCGTCACGAGACCCAGGTGTGATAGGTGGCAGTCAGCAACGAACGCACGGCGAACTGGAGATGACCGGCAACGAAGTCGGCAGGTCGGAACCACCAGTCCAGGAAGCCGGGTGCTCCCCGCAGAATGAGCACGATGGCGATGAGCCCGAGAAAACCGACCTGCTGGTACCGCAACGACCACGATGGCGGCAGCAGATACTTCACGACGTGTGACCCGTCGAGCGGCGGAATGGGCAGCAGGTTGAACATCAGCAGCGCGAGGTTGATCTGGATCCCGATCCACATCATGACCTGCAGGATGCCGATGCTCGGCTCGGCCACAGGAAGCGCGCGCGCCAGCAGGCCGAGCACCGCGATGATGACGGCGCAGACGAACGCGAGCGCAAAGTTCACCGCCACGCCGGCCAGCGACACGATGATGTCGCCGCGACGGAGGTTCCTGTAATTCCGCGGATTCACCGGGACCGGTCGCGCACCGCCGATGGCCACGCCGAGGGCCACGTACATCACGATCGGCATGATGATCGTGAGGAAGGGCGAGATGTGCTTGAGGGGGTTCCAGGTCAGACGGCCCATCATCAGCGCCGTCGGGTCACCCTGTCGCAGCGCGGCGTAGCCGTGTGCGTATTCGTGCGCGATCACCGAGAACAACAGAACGGGCGCGACGAAGAGAATGTTCTGGAGGGTGTCCACGTGGCGGAGAAAGTACTGCTGAACACGAGCGAAGTCAAAGTCCTGCCTTGACATCCGCCGCTCCGGCTGGATAGGTTCCGGCCTCTCGAGACAGGCGCAAAAGCGCCTGGTTTGACCGAATTTCCGGAGATCGTTCGTGCCCAATATCGCTTCCGCCAAGAAGAACCTGCGCAAGTCGCAGGCGGCGGCCATTCGTAATCGCGCGCAGCGGTCTGAGCTGCGCACTGCCCTCAAGAAGGCCAAGGCGCCTGGCGCGTCGGACGATGTGCGCCTCGCCGCCACGCGTCTCCTCGATCGTGCCGCGCGCAAGGGATTGATTCACCGCAACGCGGCCGCGCGTCACAAGAGTCAGATAAGCCGAGCGCAGTAACCACTCGCAGCTGAAAAGAAACGACGCCCCATGGGGCGTCGTTTTCGTTTTCAGATGTTCGCCAGCTCAGCCCCGCATTTCTCGCAGTACCACTCGTTCGGGCTGTTCATCGTCCCGCACTCGGCGCATTTCAGCGTTTTCTGTACCTGCGTCGACGCCGAGGTGCGCAGTGTGAGCGGCGAATCGCCCGTGATCTGCACCTTCGACGTCTCCGCCGCGGCGGGAGCGGGGGGCGGCTCGGGTGCCTTCACCGGAACCGACGGCCGTTTCGCCTGATCGACCGGAGGCGTCGCCGCCGGCGTCGGACGCCGTGTCGTCTCGACCGCGCGCGTACCGGATGGCGTTTGTGCCCGCGCGGCCTCGCCGCTCGAGCGCGTGCTCGGCGCTGACGGCGGCGTGCGCGACGCGGCGGGCGTGGAGGTGCCGACGACCGACTTCAGGAACTCCAGCTCGTTGAAATCGGTGGAACGGCGCGGCGGCTCCGCGTCGTCGTCCTCGTCGTCCTCGCCACTGTCGCCCTCGAGCAGCTCGCGGATCTTGTTCAGGTCGTCGGCGATGGACTCCTGATCCTCCTGCACCTTCGCGATGGCGCGCTGCGCCTTGCGGGAGATCGCCTCCCATTCTCCGGGCGTGAGCTCGCCCACCTGCGCGCGCAGCTCCTGCTCCGAATGCTCGTCCTTGAGGTCCTGCTCCGCTGCCTCGAGCTCGCGCAGGCGCGTCATGAGCGTGCGTGCGTGTTCCTGCATGGACGCCGTGTGCTGGCGCAGCTGGCCCACGACCTCGTCGAGGCGCGCGGTATAGTCGCCGCGAACGCGCTCATAGACGTGCGCGGGCGTCGACGCCTTTTTCGCCTCGAGATCGCGAAGCCATTTCTCGTACTTCTGGCGCTCAGCCATGAGCTGAGACAACGCCTCGTGCGCGCTGGCTTCGCTGCCGCCGCGATTCCGACCTTTGGCCGTAGCTACCTCCCGGCGAGAGATGGTCCTACAAGAATAACGCTCAGGCTGTCGTCCCGTGAACGACGCGGCCGTCGACGATGGTATAGTGCACGCGACCGGTCAGCGTCATGCCCTGGTACGGTGTATTTCGGCCCTTCGTCCGGAACTTCGCGGCATCCACCGTCCACTGCGCATTCGGATCGAACACCGTCACGTCGGCGACCGCGCCCTTTCGCAGCGAGCCCCCGGGGAGATGAAAGACCCGGGCCGGCGCGCACGACATGCGTTCGACCAGGAGCCGCAGGTCGAGCAGTCCCGGCTTCACGAGCCAGGTGATGTTGACCGCGAGCGCCGTCTCGAACCCGACGATGCCATTCGGAGCGTCGGCGAATTCACGTTCCTTCTCGTCGTAGTGATGCGGAGCGTGATCCGTCGCGATCACGTCGATCGTGCCGTTCCGCACAGCCTCGCGCAGTGCGACGACATCGTCTTCCGTCCGGAGCGGCGGATTCATCTTGGCGTTCGTGCTGTACTCGCCGACCGCGTCCTCGGTCAGCGACACATGGTGCGGGCACGCCTCGGCGGTGACGTTGATGCCCTTGTCCTTGCCCCAGCGAATGAGCTCGATGGAACCGCGTGTGCTCATGTGGCAGAGGTGGATGTGGCCACCGGTGCGACGCGCGAGAAGGATGTCGCGGATGGCCATGATCTCCTCGGCCTCGGACGGAATGCCCTTGAGACCGAGGCGCATGGACATGCGCCCTTCATTCATGGCCCCACCGCGCGCGAGCGTGGGCTCCTCGCAGTGATCCGCGACAGGCACGTTGAACGTGCGCGCGTATTCCAGAGCCGTTCGCATGAGGTGCGCGCTCGCGACCGGCTTGCCGTCATCACTGACCGCCACGGCGCCGGCACCGATCATCTCCCCGAACTCGGCGAGCGACTCGCCCTTCTGCCCCACGGAGATCGCCCCGATCGGATACACGCGCGCCATCGCCGCGCGCTGCGACTGCCGGATGATGAATCCCACCGCCGCCTGATTGTCGGTCACGGGATCCGTGTTCGGCATCGCGCAGACGGAAGTGAAACCGCCGGCGGCGGCCGCTGCGGCGCCCGTCGCAACGGTCTCGACGTCTTCCCTGCCGGGCTCGCGCAGATGCGCGTGCACGTCGATGAAGCCGGGCGAGACGATCAGATCTCTGCAATCGATAACGGCGTTTTCGGCGGCACCGTCTGCGACGGTGCCGGTCCGTTTTCCGTTCTCGGCGAGCCCCCGTCCAAAAGAGTCGATGCGCCCGTCCACGATCGCGACATCGGTTATCTCGTCGAGATTCTGCGACGGATCGATCACGCGACCGCCCGCGAGGATGAGGCGGCGGGTCACGCGGATCCTCCCTTCGCTTTCTCGGCGAGCTCCGGCTTGCCGCCCGAAAGCAGATACAGCACGGCCATCCGCACCGCGACGCCATTCGTCACCTGATCCAGAATCACGCTGAAGGGTCCGTCCGCAACGTCCGAATCGATCTCCACGCCGCGGTTCATCGGACCGGGATGCAGGATGAGAATGTCGCGCTTGGCGCGCTCGAGCCGTTCGCGCGTGACGCCGAACACCCGGTTGTATTCGCGAAGGCTCGGGATGTAGCCGAGCTGCATGCGCTCGAGCTGAAGGCGCAGGATGTTCAGCGCGTCGGCCCACTCGATCGCTGTCTCGACGCGATCGAACACGGTGACGCCGAATTCGTCGATGGCGTTCGGCAGCAGCGAGCGCGGCCCGCACACCGCCACCTGCGCGCCCATCTTGCGCAGCCCCCAGATGTTCGACCGCGCGACGCGCGAATGCAGGACGTCGCCCACGATGCAGACCTTGAGGCCGTCGAGACGCTTGAAGTGGTCGCGCAGCGTCAGCAGGTCGAGCAGCCCTTGCGTGGGATGCTCGTGCGTCCCGTCCCCGGCGTTGATCACGTTCGATTCGATGCGCTCCGCGAGGAAGCTCGCCGCGCCCGAGGCCCCGTGACGCATCACGACCATGTCGATCCGCATTGCCTCGAGATTCCGCGCGGTATCCACGAGCGTCTCGCCCTTCTGCACGCTCGACCCGGACGCCGCGATGCTGACCGTATCGGCGCTCATACGCTTTTCCGCGAACTCGAAGCTCACGCGTGTGCGCGTGGATGCCTCGAAGAACAGATTGACGACGGTGGCGCCCCGGAGCGTGGGCACCTTCTTGATGGCGCGCTCGCTGATCTCCTTGAACGGCTCTGCCGTATCGAGAACGAGACGAATCTGCTCCGCGGACAACGGCTCGAGACCGAGCAAGTCCTTGCCGAGCGGAGCGACGCCGGTCATGCGCTCTTCGGTGCGATCACGACGGCGTCGCGGTGGTCGAGCTCGTTGACGAAGACGTCGACCCGCTGGTCGCCGTCGATGCTCACCTTCTTGCCGACGACATCGGGCGCGATCGGCAGCTCACGGCCGCCGCGGTCGATGACCACCGCCAGGGCGATGCGCCGGGGCCGGCCGAAATCGGCCAGCTCGTCGAGCGCCGCGCGCACCGTCCGGCCCGTGTAGAGCACGTCGTCGACGATGACGACGTGTTGATCCTCGATGTCGACGGGAATGTTCGTGGGACCCACCACGGGCCGGGGACCGACCGTCTGCAGGTCGTCGCGATACAGCGTGATGTCCAGCGCGCCCTGGGGCACGTCGACGCCCTCGCGCTGTGCGATGAGCTGGACGATGCGCGCGGCCAGCTGGACCCCGCGACGCTGGATGCCGACGATGACGAGGCCGTCAGTCCCGTCGTTCAGCTCCACGATCTCGTCGGCCATGCGGCGCAGCGTGCGGTCGAAGGCACGAGCATCGAGAACGGTACGAGCGCCCTTGGGAAGGGGCTCAGGCGCCGGCGCCGGCGAAGAGGACGGTGGCGGAGAGTTCGGTGGCGGATGAGGCGGTGGCGCCATCGGCTGGGGAATATGGAAGGAAGAGGCCGCGAATCAAAGCGGCGTTGACGACCCGTGTGCCTGGTCACACCTTGCCTGGTTCCCATGGCCACCCGCGAACTCTCCATCGGCAGCTCGGTCACGGCGATCGGCGGCAAGACCCGCGGCACCAGCAGCGAGGTCATGGAGGTCGTCCGCTTCATCGGATCCTGTGCCCGCGCCGTCGGCAGCTTTCCGAAGAACGCGCGGTATTTGAGCCGCCGTCAGCTCACGCTGCAGGTGCGCTTCACCGCGGTGGACGCGATGCCGATCATCTCAGGCCTGGCACTGCTGATCGGTGCTCTGGTCATCGCGCAGGCGCACGCGCAGGCCGTGCGGTTCGGCGTGTCCGAGGCGCTGGGCCAGCTGCTGGCGACGATCATCGTCCGCGAGCTGGGGCCGCTCTTCGCGGCGATCATCGTCGTCGCGCGTTCGGGCACGGCGATCGCCAGCGAGCTCGCCACGTCGCGCGTCATGGGCGAGGTCACCGCTCTCGAGGCGCTCGGCGTGGATCCGGTGCAATACATGGTATTGCCTCGATTGGCCGCCGCGGCCATCTCCGTGGCCCTGCTCGCGATGTATTTCGATTTCATCGCGATCATGGGCGGACTGCTGGCAACGTCGTATCTGGCCCACCTGCCGCCGGGCGACTATCTGGAATCGCTGCGGATGGGCATGTCGGGGCTGGACGTCGCGCTCGTCGTCGCCAAGGGCGCGATGTTCGGGCTCGGCACGGCCGGCATCTGCTGCTGGGCCGGTCTCCGCGCCGCGCGCACGCCGGCGGCGATTCCGCAGAGTGTGACCAAGGGTGTGGTCATGGCCATGGTGTACGTGTTCACCGTCTCTGCCGCGTTCACGATCGCGCAATCGATATGGACGTCGTAGTCGATTTCCAGCACGTCCACGGTGAGCGTGGCGCGGTGCGGTGGGACGCGCCGGTCTCGTTTCAGATCGAGCGTGGGCATACCCACCTCATCCGGACGAACAGCGAGCTCTCCGCGCCGCTGTTCCGGCTGTGTCTGGGATTCTCGGAGCCGAGCCATGGCTCGCTCTCCGTCGCGGGCAAGCACCCGTGGACCCTGGATCGCACCGGCGTTCGAGAATTCCGTCGGCAGCTCGGCTGTGCGCTCGAGCCCGACGGCCTCGTCGCGAACATGACGCTGAAGATGAATGTCGTCGTGCCGCTGGTGTTCGCCACCGGACTCGAGTATGACGAAGCGGTTGCACGCGCCGACAGCATGTTCAACATCATGCATCTGACGATGTGGGCCGACGTTCGTCCTTCAGGGGTGCCGATCGAGGTCCGTCAGACCGCTGCATTGGCGCGCGCGCTGGCGTCACGCCCGCCCGTGCTGCTGCTCGAGAATCCGCTGGCGTCGGTCGATAACAAGGAAACGCGACGATTGCTGTCGTTGTGCCGCGTGCAGGCCGAGACCCTTCTCATCGCCACGCATCGGCGCGACGGCATCCTGCACGAGTTTGCGGACGCGGTATGGGAGTGGGATGACGAAGGTTTCCGGGTGGCCGCATAGATGAAGTGGGACAACACGGACCTGCGGGTCGGGCTGATGGTGATCGGGGCATTTCTGCTCGGCATCCTCACGTTCGTCTGGGTGGGCCAGCACTTCCGTCGCAACGTCGCCCCGCTCTACACCGATCTCGCCGACGTTCAGGGCATCGGCATCGAGAGCCCGATCTTCCTGAACGGGTTCAACGTGGGCCGCGTGAGCGAAGTGCGGCCGCACGTCGGCGCGAACGGCGAGCTGCTCTTCCGTGTGCGTATGGACGTGCTGTGGCGCCTGGACGACGGATCCGCGATGCCCCTGCGGGAAGGCCTTCGCGCGCGCGTGGTCCCGCCGGCGCTGGACATCGGCCGCGGCCAGCTGGTGCTGGAACCGCCCCATCCCGATGCCATCGCGCAGGCACGGGTGCTGAAACCGGGCGACGTCATCCCCAGCGTCCTGGTGGGCGGTACGACGAACCGCATGCAGCTCGTGGTGGACAGCGTGGGCCGCGACCTTCGCGTGGCGATCGCGTCGATCGAGCGGCTCGTGAAATCACTCGACGTTACCGTCGCATCGGCGACCGAGACGATGCGCTCGGCGAACACGATGCTGGCGAGCGTGAGCCATGAGGTGCCGGGCATCATGTCGAGCGTGCGGACGAACCTCGCGTCGGCCGACACGCTCATCAAGAGTCTCCACACGGTGACGCCGGCGACGCTCGCGACGCTCGACAGCGTGCGGCTGCTGCTCGGCGACTCCCGCGTGGCCGTCGCCCGTGCAACGCAGTTCTTCGACGTCAACGAGCCGCAGCTCACCAGCACGCTCGCCAACCTGGATCAGGCGTCGGCGGTGCTGAACAATCTTCTGCGCGAGGTATCGCGCCGGCCGATCAAGGCGATCACCGGCGTGAAACCGCCTGCGTTCGCGGCTCCTGGAGTGCAGCAGGCCGGGAGTTCGACCGCGAAGGCCGGACGTCCCTAGGGAAAGGGCTGCTCGATCGACGGGCTTTGCTGGGTGAAGAAGTGCGGCCCGTCGTCTCCGATGTAGAGACAGTCCTCGAGCCGGCAGCCGAACTCGCCGTAGATCACGATGGTCGGCTCGTCGCTGAAGCACATGCCCGGCTGAATCAGCGTCTTGTTGCCGCGGACGAAATTCGTCCACTCGTGCCCGTCGAGCCCGATGCCATGCCCCGTGCGATGCGGCAGTCCGGGCACGCGATAGTCGGGCCCGAAGCCGGCGTCCGTGATCACCTTCCGGGCCGCCGCATCGACCGATTCGCAGGTCGCGCCGATCTGCGCGGCGTTGAACGCCGCCGTCTGCGCGTGCTTCTCGAGATCCCAGACGTCACGCTGCTTCTGTGACGGCTTGCCGAACACCGTCGTGCGCGTGATGTCGGATGTGTAGCCCTCCACCGTGCAGCCGCCGTCCACGAGCACGGTGTCGCCTTCCTTGAGCGCCGCGGGGTGCGTGGTCCCGTGCGGGAATGCCGACGACACACCAAACAGCACGAGCGCGCCGTCGCTCACGCCGCCGAGTCGCTGGATGGCCGCGGCGATGCTGCGCGAGAGCTCGCCCTGCGTCATGCCGTCGTGCATCGTCGGGAATGTCGCGCGATACGCGGCGATCGTGATGTCGTTCGCCCGCTGCATCAGCGCCAGCTCGGCCTTGGACTTGAACATGCGGCAGCCCGCGGTGACCGGCGTGGCGCTCACGAACTGGGCCTGTGGAGCCTCCGCGCGAATGCCGTCGGCGATGAAGAAGCGGACGCGCTCCTCGATGCCCACGCGCCCCGTGGCCGCGCCGCGGTCGCGCAGGATGTCGGCGACGAGACGATACGGGCTTTCATCCTCCTGCCAGACGCGCACGTCGTTCGAGAACTTGATGAGCTCCCGCGCGCGCTGTTCCTCGAATGCCGGCGTGATGTACGCCAGCTCGCCTTTCGCGGGGATCACGACGCCGAACGGGCGCTCACTGAGCCCCCACCGCACGCCCGTGTAGTAGAACATGCTCGACCCGGGCTCGAGAAACATCGCCGCGACGCCATTCTCGGTCATCAGGCGGCGCGCCTTCTCGATGCGCGCGAGCCGCTCCTCGTCGGTGATCGCCGCAGGCGGCGCGCTCTCGCTGTGCTGCTGCGCGTTCGCGAGATCGACGTCGGTGAATACGCCGGCCGCAGCGGCGCCAGCGAGCGTGACGGCCCCGCGCACGAAGTTGCGTCTATCCATGTGGTGCATCCGCTCCGAAAGGTGAGGGTCGAGCGGGCCCAAATTACGCCGCGAGCTGTTCCTCGAGCAACGCAATGCAACGCGCCGCGACGGCTGCGGTATCGGACCGCGCGCTGGCGGCATCTTCCCACACGCAGCGGCCCTCTTCGACGATGACCGGACGCAGCACCTGCTCGCTCAGCAGCTGCGCACCGCCGCGCGCCGGCGGAGCGCCACGACGCGACACTACGCCTTTCCACAGGAGGAGATGCAGCTCGCCGAAGGACGCTTCGGATGGCGACTCCGCGAACCAGGTGACGCTGAGGGCCGCGGTCGGCCCCTGGAGGATGCAGCCGTTCGGCGTGCGATACTGCTCGATCCGCTGGCCGGCACGCTCACGGCGCGTCAGCAACTGCTCCGGCGCCAGCGCGTCCAGCAGCTCGGTGACCGCACGCTGCACCGCGCCCCGTTCTTTCGGCGTCGGTCCGCCAGCCCACGTGTTGATGCTGAGACGCTCGTCGAGCGTCAACGGGGGCAACGGCGAAGAATCATCGGCCATGTAATTGAAGAGTAGACGGTTGCACGGAGCGAAGCAAATCGCTCAACTCGACTCTTCCAGCTGATGACGCCCCGACTGATGACTCAGGACTCGCTCCTGGCCTTCCCTACGACGAACTGTCCCTGACTGGGGCGGCAGGATTCGAACCTGCAACTTCCCGATTAACAGTCGGGCGGTCTGCCAGTTGACCTACACCCCAAACGAAAAGCCCGCCGACGGAGGTCTGGCGGGCTTCGCATCTCGAACCGAACGCGCGAAACTAGCCGGACCTCCCGGGGGAGAGCCGATTATTGAGACGCGAATTCAGGTTCGAGCGCATGGCCCACGATACGACTAACGCTTCGCGGCGTCAACCCTGCGCGCTTCGCGCCGGATCACGACCTTGAGCCCCGACCATGTCTCGTCGACGGCGCACACCTTTACGTCGACGAACTGCAGGGGCAGCGCGACCTCGCGAATGACGTCCTCGGTGATGTCGGTCGCGACGCCGGACGATTGCTTCGGCCACGACACCCACACCATTCCGTCCTGCGCGAGAGACTTCCGCAACCGCTGCAGCGTGGACTCGAGCGCGCGGCGTTCGGTCGCGAACACGTGGACGAACGCCGGCGCAGGCGATGCGCGAGACGTGATCTTCACGCCCAGGGGCAGCGGCTCGAGCAGCTTCGCATAGCCTTTCGGGGCAGCCACGGTCACCACCGTCGTTCCTTCCTTGATGCCGAGCTTCTTCGCGAGCGGAGTGCCCGAATATCCGGAGGAGCTCACGTCAGGCCGCCACGGCCGACATGTCATACGGCCGCGCACCAGCGTGGGCAGTCGTCACGAAGAAGACAGCGTGTCGTGCCGCATCGGGAAACGCCGCGGCGTACCTGCGGCGCCACTCTTCCATGAATGCCTTCGCCGACTCCGCGCGGGTCAGCGCCCACACGCTCCCGCCGAACCCCGCGCCGAACGCGGACGCGGCGTCCGCACCCAGCGCGCGCGCTTCCCGCGCGAGCATCATCGTCTCGGGCACCTGGTTGCCGAGCAACCGCTCCGCGTTGTGTTGCGAACGGTCCACCAGCGATCCGAACGCACGCACATCGCGCGCGCGCAACGCGTCGCACGCCTGTGGTATGATCTCACGCGACTCCACCGCGAACTGCTCGAGACGCTGCAGCAGCCGTTCGGATGTGAACCCGCGCGATCGCACGCGCGGCAATATCTCCGCGAACGCGTTCCGCGCCTCTGGGCCCGACTCGATCGCCTCGGCGAGCGTTCGCGCCGGCTGAAGTCCCGACTCATTCCACAATCGCAGCAGCTCCTGCGTCGCGAGTGACGCTTCATTGTATTTCGCCAGCGCGTTCCCTGCCTTCGCTGCCGCGACGCCGGAGAAGCCGATGACGAATGCGTCGTCGCCCGACAACGGGATCACGGCTTCTTCGCGCACCGGACAAAACGAATAGCGGGACAGCGCGCCGGCGCGACAGCACAGGATGGCCGTGTGATCCTCGGAGCCACCCAGCGTTCCCACGCCGCCGCCGGCCTCCAGCGCTCCGAAGCTGCGCCCGTTCTCCACCGCGCCGAGGTATTCCGCGAGCTCCTCGCGCGAGCCGATCGCGGCACGATAGCGTTGGTCGCTCTCGAGGTGGTTCACCGTGTCGAGCGCCAGAAACAGAGCGACGACGAGCGCGCTCGAGCTGCTCAGACCGGAATCCATCGGCAGATCGCTCGCGAACGCGATGTCGGCGCCGGCGCGCACCGCGGGAAAATCGCGACTGATCCGCTCGATCACGGTCATCGCGTAACGCCACCACGACACCTCGATTCGCGCCGGCGCGCGCGTGACATCGTAGGACGTGGTCAGGTCGGCGACCGGCGCGTCTGCGTTGCGGATCCGGATCGTGTCGTCGCTTCGCGCGGCCACCACAACCACGATGCCGCGGTCCACGGCGCACAGCAGGCTGCGCCCACCGGCGTAGTCCGTGTGCTTGCCCAGCACCTCGATGCGGCCCGGGACATGAAAGCCCTGGCGCTCGCGCGGCGCGCGCCCCCCACCCTCTGCGATGGCGTTCAGCGCGATCGTTGCGCGCTCGAGCAGCTGACGCTCTCGCGTCGCTGTCGCTCCCGCACGCTCAGTCGGCGCTGCCACGCCACATCGACGGCAGGACGCGCGCGAGGCCGATGCCGCTCACCACGAACAGCGCGAGCCACACCAGGGTTTGCGTCGTCCGGCCGTAGAGAAAGCTGCCGCTTCCGAACAGCGCGGCGTACACGAACGTGCACCCCAGCACCCACGCGAGCAGGCACGCGGACAACGAATCGGGCGACGGAAGCAGGTCGGCCGTCCGAATCCGCCGCCAACCGGGTCCGGCGGGGCGCACGAGCGAATAGAACGACACCAGTGTCGCGCGATCGGTGGGCGCGGTGATCAGCGTGACGCCCACCCACACGACCGTCGTCGCGGCGACGGCGATCAGCAGCGCGATGTGCGACGGTATGTTCAGGCCCGCACGCTGCGCCACGAAGAATGCGACCGCGATCACAAAGGAGCTGACCATCGCGGCCACCTCGCTCCACGCGTTGATGCGCCACCAGAACCAGCGCAGCAGGTAGAGCAGTCCCGTCCCCGCGCCGATCGACATCATGAGCTCGAAGCTCGCCCGCGCGGACTGCAGCACGAACGTGAGCAATGCGGCGAGCAGCATGAGCGCCGCGGTCACGAGGCGTCCGACGAACACATAATGACGTTCGGGTGCATCGCTGCGCACGAAACGGCGGTAGAAGTCGTGCACCAGGTACGACGTGCCCCAGTTCAGATGCGTCGAGAGCGTGGAGACGTAGGCCGCAACGAGGCCCGCGATCATCAGCCCCATGAATCCTGCTGGCAGGAAGGTCAGCATCGCCGGATACGCCAGATCGTGTCCGATGAGCCGCGCGTCGACATACGGAAACGTGCGCGCGATGTCGGACAGGTTCGGGAACACGAGCATCGACGCCAGCGCCACGATGATCCACGGCCAGGGCCGAACGGCGTAATGCGCGAAGTTGAAGAACATCGTGCCCTTGAGCGCGTCGTTCTCGGTCTTCGACGCCAGCATGCGCTGCGCGATGTAGCTCCCTCCGCCCGGTTCGGCGCCGGGATACCACACCGACCACCATTGCACGGTCAGCGGCACGATCATCACCGACAGCGCCAGCGTCCAGTCGCCGAAATCCGGCACGAGCCCGAGCGTCGCCGGCGACATGTGGCTGATGAGACCCGAAAGGCCGCCCACCTCGGGGCGACGCACCGCGAACCAGGCCGCCGCCACCGACCCCGTCATCGCGATCCCGAACTGAATGAGATCGGTGACCATCACGCCCCAGAGTCCCGACGTCGCCGCGAACGCCACGTTCATCACGGCGCACACCGCGAGCGTCCTCCCCATCGGCCATCCGAGCAGCACGGCGGCGATCTTCGCGGCCGCGAGATTCACCGTGGCCATGATGACGCAGTTGAAGAACAGCCCCAGGTACAGCGCGCGAAATCCACGCACCAGGCGCGCCGGCTTCCCCGAGTACCGGATCTCGTAGAACTCGAGATCGGTCAGCACCCGCGAACGGCGCCACAGCCGTGCGTAGAAGCACACCGTCGCCATGCCGGTGAGCAGGAACGACCACCATGCCCAGTTGTTGGCCACGCCGTGCTCGCGCACCAGGTTCGTCACCAGGTTCGGCGTGTCGGTGCTGAAGGTCGTCGCCACCATGGACACGCCCGCGAGCCACCACGGCGCCGACCGCCCGGACGCGAAGAACTCGGCCGTGCTGCTACCGGCTCGGCGGGCCAGCAGTACCGCCGGAAGAAAAGAAAGGACGATCGACGCAACGACGATCGTCCAATCCAGTGCGGTCAGGTGCACCGTGTCATGGGAGGTCGGTGGCGGTGGAGCGGTGGAGCGGTGGAAAGTACGGCCGTAAGCCCACAGCGCTACCGCTCTACCGCTCTACCGCTCTACTCGTACCGGAGCGCCTGAATCGGGTTCAGTGCGGCCGCTTTGCGCGCCGGATAAAAGCCGAAGAACACGCCGACCGCCGCCGAGAATCCCACGGCCAGCGCCACGGCCGACAGAGGCGTGGCCACCGTCCAGCCGGTGAGCTTCGCGACGAGCATCGCGCCGCCCACGCCGATGGACAGGCCCACCAGTCCTCCGAGCACGCTCATCACGATGCTCTCCACCAGGAACTGGGTGAGCACGTCCGAGCCGCGCGCGCCGATGGCGAGCCGGATGCCGATCTCCCGGGTCCGCTCCGTCACCGAGACGAGCATGATGTTCATGATGCCGATGCCGCCGACGAGGAGCGAGATCGACGCGATCGCCGCGAGCAGCGCCGACATCACGCGTGTCGTGCTCGTCGCGGCCGCCGCGATCTCGGCCTGATTGCGCACCGTGAAGTCGTCGGGCGCGCCGTCCAGCTTGTGGGATTCGCGCATGATCGACGCGATTTCGTCCTGCGCCGCGCCGAGATCGGCCGCGGATCCCGTGCTCGCCACGATCTGGCCGATGCGCACGTTGCCGCTCAACCGGTTCTGCGCGGTCGTATAGGGCACGAGCACGACGTCGTCCTGATCCTGGCCACCTGCGTTCTGACCTTTCGCGGCCATCACCGCGACGATCGTGAAGGGCACGTGACCGATCTGGATCTGCGAGCCCACGGGATCGTTTCCGCCGAAGAGATTCTCGACGATGCGCTGGCCCACGACGGCCACCTTGCGCGATGACCGGATGTCCGCATCGCTGAAGAATTCCCCGGACGACGTCTGCCAGTCGCGAATGGCGGGAAAGTCCGTCGACACGCCCTGGATGGACGTGCGCCAGTTGCTCCCGTTCGCGATCACCTGCGTGCGCGTCTGCACCACGGGCGACACGCCAGCGAGCAGAGTGCCGTCGCGCTTCAGCTTGTCCGCGTCGTCGATCGTCAGGCGACTCACGGCGCCCTGCCCCTGGCTCACGCCGCCCTGATTGAAGTTGCCGGGCATGACGATGATCAGGTTCGTGCCCAGACTGCTGATCTGCTTCTGCACCGCGGTCTGCGCGCCGTTGCCGATGGCGACCATGATGATCACCGCGCCGACGCCGATCACGATGCCGAGCATCGTGAGCGCCGTGCGCATCTTGTTCTTGGCGATGCTCTGCGACGCCAGCTTGAGCAATGTCGACTGTTTCATGCGGCCTCCGGAAGCGCGATCACCTCGCCCGACGCGTCGAGCGTCGCGAGATCCTCGCTGGCGCGGCGGCGGTTCTCGACGGGATGGTCCCGCACGATGCGTCCGTCGCGCACCTCGACGACGCGCGTGGCGTACTGCGCGATATCCGGCTCGTGCGTCACGAGCAGGATCGTGATGCCCTGCGCGTTGAGCTCCTGAAACAGCGCCATCACTTCGATCGAGGTGCGGCTGTCCAGGTTGCCCGTGGGTTCGTCCGCGAGCAGGAGCGTGGGCTCGGTGACGAGCGCACGCGCGATCGCGACGCGCTGCTGCTGTCCGCCGGACAGCTCGCTGGGTTGATGATCCAGCCGCTCTCCGAGTCCCACCTTCCGCAGCGCCGCCTCGGCGAGCGCGCGGCTGTCGCGCTTCTTCCCCGAACGGTCGTACAGGAGCGGCAGCTCCACGTTGTCGAGCGCGGTCGTGCGCGCCAGCAGATTGAATCCCTGGAACACGAAGCCGAGCTTCTGATTGCGCAGGTCGGCGAGCTGGTTCTTGCTCAACCCGTTCACGCGCGTGCCGTCGAGGGTGTACGTGCCCTCCGTTGGCACGTCGAGCGCGCCGAGGATGTTCATCAGCGTCGACTTGCCCGAGCCCGACGAGCCCATGACGGCCACGAGCTCGCCTTCGCGCACCGTGAGATCCACGCCGCGCAGCGCGACCACGCGATTCGAACCTGTCGAATAGACCTTGGTCACGCCCGCGATCTCGATGACCGTCTTCATTAGAAACGTCCTCCCCCGCCGGGGCCGCGCTGCGGCTGGAGCGGGTTTGTGGTCGCGTTCGATGTCGTCGTCGCCGTCGCGGCCGAGCCGCTGCCGACGATGATCTGCATCCCTGCCTTGAGCGAGTCACTTTCGACGACGGTCTTCGAGCCATCGGTGAGACCGGTGTGGACGCGAGCCATCGCCAGCTTGCCGTTCCCGTTCACATACCAGATGACGGCGCGTGCGCCACTCCCGCCCTGCCTTCGCTGCGTCGAATCACGCTGCTGCGTCGAATCACGACGACCGCGAGCCGACGGAATCTGAATGCCAGCCGCGGTGAGCTGGTCCTGGCTCGGACGGAAGCGGAGCGCCGCGTTCGGCACGGTCAGCGCGTCGCTCGCGGAACCGGTGGTGAACTGCAGCGTCGCCGTCATCCCCGGCAGCAACGTTCCACTCGGGTTCTGCACCGACACGACCGCGGTGTAGTTCACCACGTTGTCGGCCGTCTTCGACTGCAGCCGCACCTGCGACACGTGGCCGGTGAAGGGGCGATTCGGGTACGCCTGCACGGTGAAGCGTACGTCCTCTCCCTCCTTGATCGCCCCGATGTCGCTCTCGTCCACGGACGCGAGGATCTGCATCTGCGAGAGATCGTTGGCGATGAGAAAGAGCTGCGGCGCCGAGAAGCTCGCGGCCACCGTCTGCCCCACGTCCACGTTGCGCTCGACGATCACGCCGTCGATCGGCGAATAGATGTTCGTGTATGCGAGATTCTGACGCGCGCGCTGCAGCGTCACCGTCGCGGATTTCACGTTCGACTTTGCGACCGCGAGGTTGGCGTTCACGGTGCCGTACTCCGCCGCCGTGATGATTTTCTGATCGAACAGCTGCTTGTTCCGGTCGTACTCTTCCTGCGCGAGGTTGAGCTGCGCCTGGGCGCGCTCGAGGCCGGCCTGCGCGTCCTCCACCGCCTGGCGCTGGAGCGTCGGGTCGATGGTGGCGAGCAGCTGGCCCTTCTTCACCTTGTCGTTGAAGTCGGCGAAGATCGCCGAGACCTGGCCGGAGACCTGCGTGCCGACCTGTACGGTGCGGACGGCGCTCAGCGCGCCGGTGGCCGACACCGTCGACGTCAGGTTGCCGCGCTCGATCGTCGCGAAACGATAGGCGGGCGCTTCGCTGGCATCGGCGCGCTTGTACATCCAGGCGCTCCCGCCCAGCACGCTGACACCGACCGCGACCGCCGCCATCTGAATCCTGTTCATCGTAAGCCTCTCTTGGGTCTCATGAGACTTACGGGGTCGGGGACCTCGCCATGGGGCCGGTGTTACGGGCCGCACCGTCCTGTCGCGAGCGTCACGGCCATAGCACGAGGTGGAAGCGAGCTGCTCGATTACCGGAACGTGCCGGGGCTGACGTCGTAGAGGAAATGCGGTGCGCCGACCTCGTCCTCGGGCTTCCAGAACCCGAGTTGCTCGCTCCAGCGCGTGGTCTGCAGGCGACGCCCGCGCAGCGTGAGGAATCCGGCGGCGCGCGACGTCATGACGCCGATGCGGCGCAGGTCGCCGAGACCGCGAAACACGGTTCGCCGGCGCTCGGCCACGATGCGTCGGGCCGCGACCCGTCCGATGCCCGGCACGCGCAGCAGCTCGCGCGCGCTCGCGCTCTGAACCTCAACGGGAAATCGCTCCGGATGTGCGAGCGCCCAGCTCACCTTCGGGTCAGTGGCGAGTGGAAGATTGCCCGTCCCGTCGTAAATGATTTCCTCCGGGGCAAATCCATAATCGCGGAGGAGATGGTCGGCCTGATACAGCCGGTTTTCCCGGAGCACGGGCGCCGCATGCGCGTTCTCCAGCGGAGTATCGCGAATGGGGCGAAACGCGCTGAACTGCGTGTGGTGCATGCCGCCGCCCGCATACAATGAAGTGACCCGCGACATGATGTCTTTATCGCTGTCCGGCGTGGCGCCGACGACGAACTGCATCGTCATGCCGGCGACGCCGCCTGGATGCAACACATCGCGCGGCGCGCCATCGGCCTCCAGCGCGCGCGATCGCAGCACCAGCGCGCGTGCCTCGTCCAGCGTCGCGAGCGTGGTCTCCAGCCGCTTCTCGGGGGCGATGCGCGTGAGGTGTGCGCCGCACGGCGCTTCGACATTGACCGAGACACGCGTGGCGAGCGCGGTGATGCGCTCCACCTGCGCCGGCTCGGCGCCCGCCAGAATCTTCGTGTGGATGTACCCGTCGAAGCGATGCCGTTCGCGCAACAGCTCGAGCACGCGGATGAGATCGTCCATCACGCGCGTGGGACGCGCGGGAATGCCGGTGGTGAGAAAGAGCCCGTCGCACCAGCCGCGCCGCCGCGCCTCGAGGAAGATGCGCACCAGCTCCTCGGGCTTGAGCAGCGTGCGCGGCATCTTCCGGTCGCGCCGCATCGGGCA
>DATFHG010000209.1:0-27153 GCA_035248725.1 Gemmatimonadaceae bacterium
GTCGTTGAAGTCGTTGATCATCGAGTGTCCGTAGTATTCGCCGAGACGCCAGGCGTGAATCTCCGCGGTATCGAACGACGCGGGTGTGCCCTCCGTGAACAGCAGGTGCTTGTCCGGGAAGGTCTCGCGCACCAGCCGCACGTTGTCGAACATCATCGACCCGCCGCTCCACGGCTCGTACCAGTGGAATCCGATCCCCCACACGTACTTCGCGGCATCCGGGTCGGCGAGGATGGTGCTGACGCGCTGGTAGATGAGGTCCCTGTTGTGGTCCCACGCGATGATCTTCTTCGCGGCGAGCCCCGCGCGCTGCATCGTCGGACCGAGAAAGCGCTTGAGGAAATCCCGTTCGTCTTCGGCCGTGAAGATGCACGACTCCCACGTCTGCGTCGCCATCGGCTCGTTCTGCACCGTCACGCCCCAGATGGGGATGCCCTCGCTCTCGTACGCACGGATGAACTTCGTGAAGTAGTTCGCCCACGCCTGTCGCAGCTCGGGCTTGAGCTTGCCGCCGTGCAGCATGTCGTTGTTGGTCTTCATGAACGCGGGCGGACTCCACGGGCTGGCGAACAGCGTCAGCTTCCCGCCGGCGGTCGCCAGCGCCTGCTTGATGAACGGGATGCGGAACTGGCGGTCGTGCGCCACGCTGAACGACTTCAGTGCCGCGTCGCCTTCGTCCACGTATGTGTAGCTCGCGGATGAGAAATCGCAGCTGTGGATCGTCGTACGCCCGAGCGTGTAGCCGATGCCCTTCGTGGGGTCGTAGTACGCGTCGAGCACCTCGCGCTGCTTCGCGGCGGGCAGCTTGGCGAACGTCTCCGCCGACGCGTCGGTCAGCGCACCTCCGATGCCCACGATCGTCTGCGCGCGCTTCGTGGGATCCACGAAGACGCACACCTGCGTCTCCATGGGCTGGCCCATTGGCTTGAACGCGATGGTCTGCGTGCGCGTCAGCCGGTGGTCGGTGTTTGCGGCCGTCTCGTAGACGTCGACTGCGGACAAGTGCAGATCCCTGGCTTCGCTCGGGATGACCTCGCTGTCATCCCGACCAAAGGGAGGGATCTGTACTTCGCCAACCTCGCCAACCGCGCCAACTCTGCCGAGCGCGAGGGCGGACGCGGACGCTGCCAGAAAACCACGGCGATCGATTGTCATAGAGTGCGGTTGGGTTGCGACAAATCTGGCGCATGACAGATTCCCGCGCATGCACACGTTGACGTTGATCGCTCTTTCGTCGCTGCTGGGGTCGAGACCAACGCTTCCCGGCCACGTCGTAGACGTATATGCGCGCGACTTCTTCTTTCGCGCGCCGGATACGATTCCCGCCGGGCTCACCACGCTTCGACTACACGTGCAGCAGGGCGCGCACATTGCCGTGCTGATGCGCCTCGACTCCGGTCACACCGCCGCGGATCTGTTGCGGTCGCGGCGGGAGGGCAACGCGCGCCCCGCATGGGTGCACATGCTCGGCGGACCGGGGTTTCCAGCACCCAACGGCACAGCGAACGCGACGCTTGCGCTGGAGCCGGGCAGTTACGTGCTCATGTGCGACGTGGAGGCTCCGAACCACACGCGGCATTTCGAGATGGGGATGTTTCACCAGCTCGTAGTGCGCTCCATGCGCGACGCGCCTTATGCACT
The DNA here is from genome assembly GCA_035248725.1 of Gemmatimonadaceae bacterium. GTDB lineage: Bacteria > Gemmatimonadota > Gemmatimonadetes > Gemmatimonadales > Gemmatimonadaceae > DASPMP01. The sequence continues at coordinate 1,642 of DATFHG010000209.1, forward strand.
ACCTGCTGACGATGCGGTGATTACGGTTAGCGACCACGCCTTCGAGATCTCCGCGCCGCTCCGCGCAGGCAGTCGCGTGCTTCGCGTCGTCAATGGCGGCTCCGTGATGCACGAATTGCGGCTGGTCCGGGTATTACCCGGTCACACGGGACGCGAGTCCATCCAGTGGAAACCCGGCGACGACACACCGCGGCCGGACGAGGACGTCACGGCGATCGTCGGACTGATGCCGGCCGCCGCGCTCACGACCACCGTGGCCCTCGCGGCCGGCGAGTATGTCGCCTTCGACGTGGCCCACGTCGCGGACGGATTGCTCCAGATCGTGCACGTCCTCCCGCGGTGAAGGCGCGCCGCTCCCGATTCGGCGCACGCAGACGCGAGCGCCTGCTCGCGTCACCGCGCTTCGACGGGCGGGTCTTCCGCAACACCTTTCCCGTGTCGGCGGGACTCAAGCCGGGCGTCGAGCGGCCGACGATGCGCGACTTCCTCTGTCCCAGCGAGGATCGCGTGCCCTCATCGCCGCTGCCGCTCGTGGATCCCGTCTACACGTGGATGCAGCGCACGTCATCCGGCCTTCGCGTCACGTGGCTCGGCCATTCCACGTTGTTGATCGAGATCGACGGCGCGCGCCTGCTCACGGACCCGGTGTGGAGCGAGCGGGCGTCGCCGCTGCCGTTCGCCGGCCCGAAGCGCTTCCATCCGCCGCCCGCCGCGCTCGACGCCCTGCCACCGCTGGACGCGGTGATTCTGTCGCACGACCACTATGATCACCTCGATCGCGTCACCGTGCGCACACTGGCGAGAATGCAGCCGAAGGTCCCCTTCATTACCTCACTCGGCGTCGGCGAACGGCTCGAGCGATGGGGCGTGCCGCCAAAGCGCGTGACGGAGCTGGACTGGTGGGACACCGCGGACGTGAAGGGCGTGACCGTCACCGCTGGCCCCGCGCAGCACTTCTCGGGTCGAGGCATCCGCGACCGGAACACCACGCTGTGGTCGTCCATGCACCTGCGCGGGCCGCGCCATTCCTTCTTTTTCGGCGCGGACACGGGCCTCACGCCGGAATACTCCGACATCGCGAAGCGACTCGGCCCGTTCGACATGGTGGCGCTGGAGATCGGCGCGTACCACCCGTCGTGGGGCGACATTCACATGGGGCCGGTCAACGCGCTGCGCGCGTACGAGATGCTCGGCAGCGGCGCCTTTCTTCCCATCCACTGGGCGACGTTCAACCTCGCGATCCATCCGTGGAGTGAGCCCGCGGAAACGGTGTACCGCAACGGCACCGCCGCGGGCGTGCCGCTCGTCATGCCGCGACTGGGCGCGCCGACAGAGCCAAGCCATTTCGTGGGCGTGGATCCGTGGTGGCGCAGCGTGACCAGCGCGGCGCCGGAGCCGATCGCGGACGCGCGCGCGCCCGAGAGTCTGCAACCGCTCGAGCGCATGGCCGACTGAGGCTTGCGAAGACCGGCACCTGCTTTGCACTATAAAGTGACGTGACGTTCCTGAGGCGTTTGCGCGGCGCGATCGGCATGGGCCTGGTGTGGGCGCTGGGCTGGGCTGTCGCCGGCCTCGCGATCGGCGTGAGCAGCAGGCTCATACCCGGCCTGCCGTGGGATCGCTTCTTCGACGTGTTCGACGCACCGCTCCCGGCCCTCGGCGTTCCGGGCTTCGTCGGCGGCGTGCTGTTCTCGCTCGTGCTCGGCGTCGCGGCGCGCCGTCGCCGCTTCGACGAGCTGTCCCTGCCGCGTGTGGCGGCGTGGGGCGCCGTCGGCGGTCTGCTGCTGAGTCTCGTGCCGGCGACGATGGCGAGCGTGGGCCTGGCGCAGCTCGACGGACGCTATGGCGTGTGGCCTCTCACCGCGATGATCGCCGTCCCCTTCACGCTCATGAGCAGCGTGTCGGCGTCCGTGTCGCTGATGCTCGCGCGCAACGCCGAGCGCCGGCGCGAGCACGTGCCGGCGGAAAGCTAGGTCAGGCGCAGCCTTCCACGTACTGCACCTGCGGTCGCTTCCCCGCCCGGAACGTCACCACGGTATCGTGGCCGGTCTCGAACACGATCAAGTGCGTGGTGTCGCGAGCGTCCGCGGGCTTCACGGTGAGATAATGGCCGTCCGTGTACTTGTGGGGGGTCACGGTCACGCGCGCGCCGTACAGATCATGGATGCGCGACTCGCTGTCGCCGATGCGAGCGCCCTCGCGCGTGGAGATGGCGTGCGTGTGTACGTCGACGCGTGCGACGACGCCGTCTTCGACCATCACGACCAAGCTGTCCGGCACGCCCTCCACCTTCGCGTACTCGCAGCCCTTCGACAGCGACGCCAGTGAGGGACTGAGGATGCGAGCGCGCGCGTTCAGCTGCGCGACGGGCTCGCCGATACGAACAGCGCCGAACCCGGTGTCGGTCAGCGCGTCCGTGGTGGGCCGGGCTCCGCTGGTCGAACCTTGTGCAGGGGCGGCGACGCTCGTGTCGCGCGTCGACGCGTTTTCCGCGCGATCGCACGCAATCGCGACTGACATGACGGCGAACGCGATCGTTGCCCGCGGGATCGTCACGATGCCTCCGATTCTGACAGGATTTCCACGTAGCCCTCCGTTCCGTGCACGCGGATGCGCTGCCCATCGCGGATCAGGCGCGTGGCATCCACCACACCCACGACGGCGGGCAGCCCGTACTCGCGCGCGATCACCGCGCCATGCGTCATCAGTCCGCCGATCTCCGTCACCAGGGCCCTGACGCCCACGAATACCGGCGTCCAGCTCGGATCCGTGAACGGCGTGACGAGAATGTCGCCCGGCTCCATCGTGGCCTGCGACGGATCGAAGATCACGCGCGCCCGTCCCTCGACGGTGCCCGCGGAAACAGCGAGCCCCACGAGGGCGCCGGCGGGAACGTCGTCACGCCGATATCTGCCGAAGAACATTTCGCCATCGGACGTCAGCACGCGCGGGGGTGTGAGAGCCTGATTCGCCCTGAACGTCTCTCTGCGGTCGCGAACGAGCTGCTCGTCAACAACGCCGCTGCGCACCGCGTGCCGCAGCTCCTCGAACCCGAGGAAGAAGATGTCGTCCCGCTCGCGCAGCGCGCCCGACTGCACCAACCGTTCGGCCTCGCGTAGCAGCGCCAGCTTGTACGCGAAGAGCCGGTTGATGATGAAATACTTGGGATACTCGCGGTACCCGCTGAACGTGCGCAGGCGCTCGATCATCTCCTTTGTCTCGCTCGCCTTGCGCTCACCGTCCGGCAGCTCTCGCACGCGGGCAAGCAGCTCCTTTTCCCACCCCGCCGCCGCACGGCGTCCCTCCTCGAAGCGTTCCCTGCCGGCGCGCGGCCCGAAGTTCCTGACGTTCCCCAGAATCATCGGCACGAGCATGAGCGGACGTTCGCTCCAGCGCGGCCGGGTGATGTCGATCTCGCCCAGGCAGCGCATGCCGTACTTGTCCAGCCATGCGCGTATCGCTTGGCGCGCCTCGCGTCCGCCGTCGATCGCGCCCAGCTCGTCCATGAACGCGACGCGGCTCTCGCGCTCCGCGCGCTCGAGCAAGCCCACGACGGCCGCGTGCGGACGTATGACGTCCGCCACGTGCATCAGCTCCAGCCCCATTTCGGAGGTGACGTTGTTCGGGACGGATTGCGTCAGCACGTCGGCCGCGTTCTTCTCGCCGATCCACTCGGAGAGCCGCTCGTTGAGCCACCACGTGGCCTCCATCCCCGCCATGATCGCCTGCATGTTGCGGCGATCGAAGGCGATCCGCTTGAGCTCCTGCGCATCGGCGACGATGAAGTCGAAGAGCGCGTCGCCGGACTTCTCCGCAATCTCGTGCTTCAGCTTCGCGATCGATTCCTGGCCGCGCGCAATCAACTCGGCGACGATCGCGGAGTCGTTCGGGAGCGGCGGCGCTGTGGCGGGCGGCGGTGCTTGAGGCGGCGCGGCGTCGGGGACCATGGGGATGAACTCGCGCGCGGCCACCGTGCGCAGCGCGTCCGCGAACAGCTCATCCGACTTGGCGATGAGCGCCAGCAAGCCGGCGCGCGCCGCGGGTGACGCCAGCGTGCGCGCGACGTCCACGAACAGCCGCCCGCCCGCCTCGTGCATCGGCGCCGCCGCGATCATCTGCCACACGGAGATGCCGAGTGGCTTCATCGCGTCCGTCATCATCTGCTGATGGCCGACGGAGAGGTAGACGTGCTTCTCGCGATCCGCCGCAACAGGGATCGGAAACAGCGTCGTGATCGGGCGGCTCTGCACGAACTGGAAGTCGTCGGCGGCCAGGCACCACTCGATGTCCTGGGGCCGGCCAAAGTGCGCTTCGATCGTCCGGCCCAGCCGGGTGAGGCGCGTGATCTCCGCGTCACTGAGCACCGGCCGCTCCTGCCGCACCGTCCGGGCGACGACGTCACCGTTGTCGACCTGATAGGCGTCCGCGTTCACCAGACCGGAGACGAGCGCCTCGCCGAGCCCGAAAGTCGCTTCGATCGATGTGACCGTGCGACTCCCCGTGACCGGATCGGCGGTGAACATCACGCCCGACGCCCGAGCGTCGACCATCCGCTGCACCACGACTGCCATCTGCACCTTGCGATGGTCGATACGGTTGCGCAGACGGTACGTCACGGCGCGCTCGGTGAAGAGCGACGCCCAGCAGCGGCTCACATGCCGGACGAGATTGGCGGTGCCCGAGATGTTCAGGTAGCTGTCCTGCTGGCCGGCGAACGACGCAGACGGCAGGTCTTCCGCAGTCGCGCTGGAGCGCACCGCGAACGCACCATGCTCGTCGATCGCTGCAATCGCGCGCGCGACGTCCGCGGTGAGATCGGCCGGAATCGCTATCGCCTCGATGCTGCCGCGAATCTCGTCGCTCGCTGCGCGAATCGCCGCGTGGTCATCCGCGCGAAGGCGCGACAGCTTTTCGAGCCGATGCTCGAGCGCGGCGCTGGCCATGACGCGTCCGAATGCCTGCGTCGTCACGCAGAATCCTGGCGGGACGCGGACGTCGGGGATGCGCGAGAGCTCGCCGAGGTTTGCACCCTTGCCGCCGACGAGCGCGATCTGCGTTCGGTCGACGGCCGCGAGGTCCAACACGCTCATGCCACTGCTCGTTCCTGCGCGTTTCAATGTGTGGAGAAGTCCCGAGCGGCGAGGTACCGACGCGCAAATGCAAGTGCGTCGGTCTCCCCGGATGGCAGCTCGACTGCCGGCGTTATTCCCACATTGTCGATCCCGGGACCATGGGCGCGACTCGTCGGCATCATCAATCGCCGCCAACCCGGCAGTGCTACGCGTCGCACCTCTCCGTAATCGTGGATGCCGGCCGAGTGCGTACCGATCAGCGTCACCTTCGTGCTTTGCCGAGCGGCGAGCACGAAGTCCTCGCAGCTGCTGGCGCATCCCGAGTCCATCACGACCGCAATCCTGCGCGGCAGTGACAACACGCTCGCGAGCCGGATTATGGTATCCTGTTGGATCACGACGAAGTGATGTACATGACGCGCCGCGCGCTCGACCAGCAATCGAAGTGACGCGCGCTCGTGGGCAGGCAGGCGGCTGTCGCCCGAAAGCTCACGGTAGTGCGCGATATTCGCGGGCGACGCCCACATATCGGCCCCGCTGAGGCGAATAGGCCCGCTGTATATGAACGGGATGAGCGTCGTGTACGACCCGGTATACCCCCCGCCATTGCCCCGTACGTCGAGTATCAGATATGGCATGGCTCGAAGGCGCGCGGCGTTGTGGTCTATCAGACTGTCGATGACGTGCTTGTATGCCGCGTCGAAGCTCGGCAGGCGCACCACACTCGTGCTGTCGTCAACGAACTGGAGGGACGGTCGATCCGGGTCATTCGCCTGGTCGGATGCCGTGGGTTCGCGCGGTCCCGGCGATTGTGGTTTTGGCGCTTCCGACTGCCAGGGACCGATGACGTGCTGATCGTGAAAGAAACGGGTCCACCGCTGAAGCGCCGGAATGCAAATCGACGGCTCATCTGACCGTCGCGCGATCGCGCGAATCGTGTCGGTGAGAGCGACGAGCTGTGTGCTGCGGCCTGCCACCTTCTCGCGGTAGCCGGGGTAGTCATTCCTGAAGATGGCTTGCAGCGAGTCGAAGGCAGCGACGCACGACGAATCGCTCATCGCGGAAGTGGATGGTTGCTCCCGTGCTCCTCCGACGCCCGTGATGCTGACGGCGAGAACGACGAAGAACGCGCCGCTCATTTCCCTCCCGTGCGGATGTCTCAGGGTATCGGCGCGAGAGCGGCCCGCCCGTACGCGACAAACGCCATGATGAGGCCGAGAACAACCACCATGATGATCGATCCGGTCTCCCGGTATTTCGCGTGCACCCAGACGAACACGAGACTCTCGAGCGCCAGGATCGTCGCCGCGACGACCGTGAGCGTGGCGTGCCAGTGCAGCACGCCGGGCAGGATCAATCCGATCACGCAGAGGAGCTCTACGACGCCAAGGGTGGCCCACGCGTTCTTCGGCAGCGCACCGAAGGAGGGCACGTCGCCACTCACCTTGTCGAACATGAACACCTTCATGACGCCCGACGCGCCGTACACGAATGCGCCGAACGCCTGGAAGACCCACAGCAGGATGTTCATCTCTTCGGCACGTATCGCATCGCCACGCCCCCGAAGCTGAGCTCCTGCACGCTCACCAGCTCCAGCTCGATCATTTTCGAGAGCCCCGCGAACAGCGTCGGACCGTGGCCGACGATCCTCGGATGCACCACGAACTCGTATTCGTCGATCAGCCCCAGCTCCGCCAACGCGAATGGCAGCGCGACGCCGCCGGTGGACAATCCCTTCCCCGGCTGCTGCTTGAGCTTCTGCACGGCGGTCGCGAGGTCGCCACGCACGAGCTCCGCGTTCCAATCCACGCGATCCAGTGTGCTCGAGACGACGTATTTCTTCATGCTGTCGATCTTGGTGGCGAAGGGCACCATCCATTCGGCCATCCAGTCGGGCCAGCCGCCCGACGCCGTGCGCCGCCACGCGGACTCCATCATCTCATAGGTGACTCTGCCGAAGAGCAGCGCGTCCGCGCGGTCGAAGTTCTCCACCGCGTGCGTATGAATGTCTTCGTGCGGGATCCCCGCACGATGGTCGACACAGCCGTCCAGCGTGACGTTGATGGAGTACCGCAGGGGGCGCATGCAGCGATCAATTTGCCTTGAAAAAACGCTAGTAGCCCACCGGGGGCTTGCCGTTCGCCTTGAGCCGCTCGTTCGCGGCCACGAGCAGCGCCTGCACCGTGGCGTTGAACCTGGCCACCTCGTCGTGCGCAGCGGCCACCATGGTCTTCGCCGCGGCTTGCTCCACCGCGTTGGGAGCGCTGTTGCCGTCGCCATAGCCCAGCCGCTGGATCTCGTCGAGCGTGGTTGCGGTATAGGGCTCCGCGTACTGGTTGTGCCCGTAGAACAGCGGCACCAGACGCCGTCCGTACGCACGCAGCGTGTCGCGGAGCGCCTTGAGCGGCGCCGCCTCGCTCGACGTCGAGTCGGCCGCGAGACGCCGCTCCACCTCCTGCCTGAGCGCATACGACCTGTTCACGGCCTCCACCAGCTCGGTGGCCGCGGCGTTCAGCGTCCGCATGAAGGTGAACCGGGCGGCGAGGTCCGCCGTGGTGGCGGGTACGCGCGGGTCGGGTTTGAGCGTGAATGACGCCCGCTGGGTAGTTCCCGCGGCCGTGAGTGCGACGCTGTAGTGGCCCGGAAGCGCCACCGGTCCGGGGACGCGCGTGAGCTGGAACAGACTGTCCCGCAGCACGGCGCCGTCGGCGTACCGGAAATTCCAGTGGAACACGTTGAGTCCCTTCTTGTTCGGCAGCCGCGCCGGACTCGAGAGTCGGTTGCGCGGATCGTCGCTCGGCGGCTCCACGAACGGCTTGTTGAGCGTGGCGGTGTCGGTCACGCCCGCCTTTCTCAGCGAATCATTGCGCGCCTGCTTGAGACGATCGAGACGCAAGCTGTCCGCGCGCTGCATCGAGTCCTGCTCGCTCGTGAAGTGATTCACCAGCGCGCCGCTCGAGTCCTTCACGTCCAGCGTCACCACCTGGTTCGAGTCCGCGAGCCAATAGTAGATGCCGACGCCGGTAGCGGGGTCTTCACCTTTCTGAAGGTTCTGGATCAGCTGGCCACCACGCCACGACACCCGGTACGCGTCCGCCGGCTGGAACAGGTGGGCCTTCTCGCTCATCGTGTTCGCCGCCAGCTGACGCAGCGGCGTGATATCGTCCATGATCCACAGCGCGCGCCCGTGCGTGGCGATGGCGATGTCGCCGTCCTTGATGATGAGGTCGTGCACCGGCACCGGCGGCAGGTTGCGCTTCAGCGTCTGCCAGTGGGCGCCGTCGTCCATGCTGAACCACACGCCGCGCTCCGTGCCGGCGAAGAGCAGCCCGCGGCGCACTGGATCCTCACGCACCACGCGGCTGAACTCGTTCTTCGGCAGGCCGGCGTCGATCTCGGTCCACGTCGCGCCGTAATCCGTGGTCTTGAACACATACGGCTTGTAGTCGTCGAGGCGCTGCCGATCCGCGGCCAGATACGCCGTCCCCGCGGCGAATGGCGACGCGTCGATCATCGACATCCGCGAGAACGCCGGCATTCCCTTCGGCGTCACGTCCTGCCAGTGCGCGCCGCCATCGCGCGTCAGGTGAAGCATGCCATCGTCGGAGCCCACCCAGATCACGCCCTTCGTCACGGGCGACTCGGCGATCGTGAAGATCGTCGCGTAGTTCTCGGCCCCGCTGTTCTCCACCGTGATCGGCCGGCCCGCGATCACCAGCGTGGCCGGATCATGGCGCGTGAGGTCGGGAGAGATCGGTACCCAGTCACGCCCGCCGTCGGTGCTGCGGAACAGCACGTTGCCGCCCTCATACAGCGTGTTCGGGTCGTGTGGCGAGACGATGATCGGCGTCGTCCAGTTGAACCGGTACTTCGCGCTCATCGGGGGCGCGGTACGGTCCCACGCCTCGATCATGCGGCTCTCAACGCCGCTGCCGTGGTTCATCCGCTCGCCCGTGGCGTACGTGACGTCGGGATGCACGGGATCCACCGCGATCATCCCGGATTCACCGCCACCCGGATAGTACCACGCCGAGATGTCGAACATGTTGTCCGTGCGACTCGGGCCGCAGGCGCCCGAGTTATCCTGCTGCGCGGCGCACAGGCGATAGGGGAAGTGGTTCGTCGCGATGACGTGGTAGAACTGACCCGTCGCGTAGCCGGTGGTGCTCCACGTCTCGCCCTTGTTGAAGCTGACGCGCGCGCCCTGGTCCGCGGCGATGGCCATCCGGTTGGGATCGTCCGGCGAGATCCACAGCTGGTGCGTGTCCCACAGGTTGTCGTACGGCTGTACTTCCTTGAAGTGCCTGCCGCCGTCGGTGCTGCGGAACAGCACGCCGTTGGGCAGATACACGGTGTTCACGTCCACCGGGTCGGCGGTGACTTTCGAGAAGTAGAAGGGCCGCCAGTGTGGACCGAGGTTGTCGAGCGTGGTGTTGTTGGCGTCGTTCACGCGCGTCCAGTTGGCGCCCGCGTCGTTGGAGCGGAACAGGCCGCCGCGCAGCGAATCGGACTCGATCATCGCCCACACGAGCTGGTGATCCGCGGGCGACACGGCGAGGCCCACGTTGCCGATGATCCCCTTCGGCAGACCAGGATTGTGCGTGATCTCCTTCCAGTGCTCGCCGCCGTCGGTGCTCTTGTAGATGCCATCGCCCGGTCCGCCGCTGATCAGATCGTACGGCGTGCGCTTCACGCGCCACATGGCGGCGTAGAGCACGTTCGGATCGGCAGGATCCATCGCGAGGTCGGTGGCGCCCACGGAGTCATTCACGAAGAGCACCTTCTTCCAGGTCTTGCCGGCATCCATGCTCTTGAAGACGCCGCGATCCGGATTCGGCCCGCTCATGTGTCCGAGCGCCGCCACGTACACGATGTCCGGATCCCACGGATGCACGATCACGCGCGAGATCTGGCGTGTGTCCGCGAGGCCGAGCGTGTCCCACGTCTTGCCGCCGTCGCTGGTCTTGTACACGCCATCGCCGTACGACGCGTTGCCGCGAAGCGTGTACTCGCCCGTGCCGACGTAGACGATGTCCGGGTTCGCCGGATAGATCGCGATGGAGCCGATGGTGCCGCCGAAGTACTTGTCAGTGACGGGCTGCCAGGTGTAGCCGCCGTCCGTCGTCTTCATCACGCCACCGCCCGTGGTGCCCGCGTAGTACTCGAGCGGCCGTTTGGCGGAGCCCGCCACGGCCACGGAGCGTCCGGAGCGGAAGGGGCCGATCAGTCGCCAGTGCAGCGCGCGAACGGCGAAGCTGTCGATCGGGGACGCAGGCGCAGTGAGCTGCGCCTGAACGGGAATGGAGACACCTGCGAGCAGCAGGAAAGAGAGGAAGCGAGGCAGTCTCATGATGCGAGTGGGAGTGAACGGTCTGTCGAAGAATGACAAATTGCGCCCGATTCGCCAGTCTGATGTGTAAGCATACGTCCGATTCGCGCGTTAGTACGTGAGGACCCACACGCCTGAGGTCACCGCGGCCATGCAGCGATCCTGGTACCTGCTGTCGTTGATGCTACCCGTTGTCGCGCTGGCCCAGCAGCCCGGCACCGCCGGCGAGCACCGCCCCAAGCTCGAGGTGCTGCAATCCCTCCCGGAGTCGCAGCTCTTCCCGCTCATGAACCTCGTGGCTACGTCGCTCGGCGTCCGCTGCGACTACTGCCACGTGCAGGCGAATCCCGACCTGTCCAAGACGCCCTCCAACACGGGCGGCTGGGTGTGGGCCAGTGACGACAAGCTGCCGAAGCGCCGTGCGCGCGAGATGATGAAGATGGTCGTCGACCTGAACACCACGCGCTTTCACGGCGAGGCGAAGGTCACCTGCTTCACCTGCCATCGCGGTTCCACGCGCCCCGCACGCCTCCCCGTGCTTCCCCCCGCCGCGGAAGGCGCGGCGCGCACGGCGTCATCGACTCCACTGCCACCTGCCGATCGCGTGTGGGCCGCATACGTCGCCGCGGTCGGAGGCGTCACCGCACAGCCGCGCGGCACCGCGACCTACCTCCACGGATGGGACGACCGCTCCGAGGGTCGCTATGGAAAGTTCGACCTCACTGTCGATCCGTTCGGGCGCTTCCGCCTCGGCCTCACCACTGCGGACGGCACCACCAACCAGTGGTTTGACGGCGACACCGGCGCGATCTCGGTGAACGGTCGCGTCTACCGATTCTCGTCGCCCGCGGAAACCGCTCGAATCCGGCGCCTCGGCACACGATACCAGCCGGTGAAAGAGGCGCCCCCAAACGCCCGCATCGTCGGCATCGAGCGCGTGGACGATCGCGATACATACGTGCTCGAGGGAAAGTTCGACTCCGTCACCACGCGGCGGTCGTACTTCGACGTCGTCACCGGCCTGCTGCGCCGCGAGATCACCACAACCGAGACACTCCTGCTACCCCTCGAGGAGCAGGTGGACTACGACGACTATCGCAACGTGGACGGCATGCAGATGCCTTTCCGCATCCGGATCTCCGACGGCGCTCCGTACTCGACGACGACGCGCACGATGGTAGAGATCAAGCGCAACGTCCCTGTCGCCGACACGCTCTTCCGGCCGCCACCGGCGACGCCCCCGAGGTAGAGAGGCGCCGGCCCGGCGACGCTAGCCCTTCATGAGCACCACGTGCGTCGCGGCCGCGGTCGGCGTGTGACGCGTGCACTCGTAGCCGAGGGCCTTGAGGTCGATGCCCTGGAAGAGATGCTCGCCGGAGCCGAGCAGTCGCGGCGCGATCGCCACGTGCATCTCATCCATGAGCCCCGCCTCGAGATACTGGCGGATCGTCGACACGCCGCCGCCCACCTGCACGTCCTTTCCCCGCGCCGCCTCCTTCGCGCGCTCCATTGCCTCGCGCGCGCCGCCGGTGACGAAGTGAAACGTCGTTCCCCCTTCCATCTCCAGCGGCGCGCGGGCGTGGTGCGTGAGCACGAACACGGGGCCGTGATACGGCGGGTTCTCGCCCCACCAGCCACGCCACTCGTCATCGGGCCAGCGCCCGCGGATCGGTCCGAACATGTTGCGGCCCATGATCCACGCACCCACGCCCTGACCGAACCGCAATGCAATGTCGTTGTCGACGCCGGTCGTGCCCTCGGTGCCGCCGTGCATCCGCTGGAACGCGCGCGTGGGGATGAACCATCCGTGCAGCTCTTCACCGCCGACGCCGAGCGGAGTGTCGAGCGTCTGATGCGGGCCGGCGCCGTAGCCGTCGAGCGAGATGGTGAAGTTGTGAACGCGGACGCGAGTCATGCTACACAGCCTAGCGCCAGCCAAGCTGCGGTGCCACGTGCGTCAGAATCGCCTCGATGCAGTGCGCGCAGTAGTCCACGCCGAGCTGGTTCGGGATCGTCAGCAGCAGCGTGTCCGCCTCGGCGATGGCTTCGTCTTCCTTCAGCTGCCGCGCCAGTGCATCTGGCTCCGCGGCGTACGTGCGCCCGAAGATCGCGCGCGTCTTTGCGTCGATCCAGCCGATGTGGTCGTCGCCTTCGCTGCGATCGCCGAAATACATGTGGTCTTCGGCGGTCACGAGCGCGAAGATGCTGCGGCTCACAGACACGCGCGGCGTTCGCGTGTGCCCCGCCGCCGCGAACGCTTCGCGGTACGCACGGATCTGCTCCGCCTGCTGCACATGAAATGGCTTGTTCGATTCGTGGTCCTTGAGCGTCGAGCTCTGCATGTTCATCCCGAGCTTCGCGGCCCAGGCGGCGGTCGCGTTCGAGCTGGAGCCCCACCAGATCCGTTCGCGCAGCCCCGGCGAGTGCGGCTCCACGCGCAACAGTCCAGGCGGGTTTGGAAACATCGGCCGCGGGTTGGGACGCGCGAAACCCTCGCCGCGAAGCACGTCCAGAAATTCCTCGGCGCGCCGGCGCGCCATGTCCGCTTCGCTCTCACCCTCGGCGGGCTCGTAGCCGAAGTAGCGCCACCCATCCACCACCTGCTCCGGCGAGCCGCGACTGATCCCGAGTTGCAGCCGACCGCCGGAGATGATGTCCGCGGCGCCCGCGTCCTCCGCCATGTACAGCGGATTCTCGTAGCGCATGTCGATCACCGCGGTGCCGATCTCGATCTTTTTCGTGCGCGCGCCGACGGCGGCGAGCAAGGGGAACGGCGACCCGAGCTGTCGCGCAAAATGATGCACGCGATAGTACGCTCCATCCGCGCCAAGCTCTTCGGCCGCGACGGCCAGATCGATGGACTGCAGCAGCGCGTCGCTCGCCGAGCGCGTCTGCGACTGCGGCGCCGGCGTCCAGTGGCCGAACGACAGAAACCCAATGGACTTCATGCGTCGAAGTGAAGCAGGTTCCGGGCACGTTGTCGAATTCCGGTCTCGCTGCTCGTCGTAATAGTGGAGGCGGGGCAGCTCGCTCGGCCGAAGACCATTTCAGGAGACGACATGCCGCAATTTCTCGTGGCTATACATCATCCCGACGACTACGACCCGTCCGTCGAGGACCAGGCGATGATTCGCGACATCTCGGAGCTCAACAGGGAGATGATCGCCGCCGGTGTCCGCACCTTCGTCGCCGGCCTGGAGCCGGCGCGCAAGGCGAAATCGGTGCGCGCAAAGGCTGACGGCAAGGTCGTCGTCACCGACGGGCCGTACATCGAGTCCAAGGAGCACGTGGGCGGCTTCTGGGTTCTGGACGTCGCCGGCCTGGACGACGCGCTGGAGTGGGCCCGCAAGGCCGCGAAGGCGTGCAGAGCACCGGTGGAAGTGCGCGCCTGCTTTCAGAGGCCGCCGTCGGCGAAGAAGTAGACGCGGTTGCGCGGGCCGGATGGCCATGCGAGGATCAACAGCATGACGAATCCGACGTTCGCTGCTCGCAAGCAGCCCGAATCACTGCGCGCCAAGGCGCTCGGCGTGTCGCTCACGGTCCGCGATCTGGCGCGCAGTCTCAAGTGGTACACCGAGGTGCTGGGTTTCCATAAGTCGCGCGATTTCGAGCGCGATGGCAAAGTCACCGGCGCGGCGCTCGTCGCGGGCGCCGTCGAGGTGTCGCTCAACCAGGACGACGGCAAGAAAGGTCGCGACCGCGCGCTCGGTGTCGGGTTTTCCATGCGGCTCACCACGGACCAGAGCATCGACGACGTCGCGGCGCGGGTGAAGGCCGCCGGCGGCAAGCTCGAGTCCGAGCCCGCCGACATGCCATGGGGTGCGCGGATCTTCGTCGTCGTGGATCCGGACGGCTACCGCTACGTGGTGTCGACGCCGAGACGGTGACGTGACGCGGTGAGGAACTGGCTGCGACGCATTCGCGGCGCGATCGGCATGGGTGTCGTCTGGGCGATCGCGTGGGGGCTGGTGGGCGGAGTGCCCCGCTGGGTGTTCGGCGTCAACACGGACGCGCCGCTCGGCCTCATCTTCGCCGTCCTCGGCTTCATCGCCGGCGTCACGTTCTCCGCGGTGCTCGTGGCGACCGAAGGTCGTCGCCGCTTCGATCAGATGTCGCTCCCGCGCTTCGCGGGATGGGGCGCGGTGGGCGGCTTTCTCCTGTCGGGGGTTTTCGCGAAAATGGCGTCGCTCGACCTGAGGGACATCCTGGCGATCGCGCCCACGTTCGCCGCCGCGAGTGCGATCTGCGCTTCCGGTTCGCTTGCGCTGGCCAGGCGCGCGGTACTGCGAGTCGGTGTTGCACCTCCCGCGTCCAGCATTTCGGCGTCCGGGACTGCTGTGGCGAAGGATGACGCGGATCAGCGCGGAACGAGCGGATAGATCGAGAAGTCCCGGGTCAGACCTCGTCGGTATCGAACAGGTACATCTGCACGTCGGCGTCGTCGGGAGCGAGCACGCGGCGGTCGGCCGCACACTCCCGTCCCACGGGCGTCGCGAACGCCTGGCGGATGGCCGCGAGGTCGTCGAAGTACAACGTCCCGATGAGATAGGGCTCCGGATCGCCGGCGGGCGTGAGAATCGGCCGGCGACTCACCTCGTACCGTCGCAGCCCCGGCAGCTTCTTCGCGAGCGGAATGTGTACATCGCGATAGTGAGTGTCGAATGCCTGCGGGTCCTTCGGGGTGCGGTAGATCACGACCATGCGCGCCATTTCGTAGTCTCCGATGAATGCACCGGAGACTAGCGACTTCGCGTGGCCGCGACGCGCGAAGCCGTTCCCTACACCGACTCGCGCGTCGCCGCCAGCATCGTCAGATCATCGTGCGGCTCCGCTTGCCGCGCAAAGTGCTTCAACGCGTCCACCACGTCGCGCACCAGATCCGGCGCCGACGGCTCACTCCCGCGCAGCACTGCGCGCAACCGCTCGCCGCCGAACACCTCGTCCGTGGGACTTCGCGCTTCCACGAGCCCGTCGGTGAACGCGAACAGGCTCGCGCCCGGTTCGAGGCTCGCCTGCTCTGCCCGGAATACCGAGTCCGGCATCATGCCGAGCGCGGGTCCGGTTGGACGCAGCTCCTCGATCACGCCGTCGCCGCCAATGACGAGCGCCGGCTCGTGGCCGGCGTTCACATAGTCCAGCCCTCCGTATGCGGGATCCAGCACCGCCATGAACACCGTCGCGAACATGTTGGTGCGACCGTGCAGGCGCGCGATGTAGTTGTTGGTAAAACCCGCCACCCGCACCAGCATGTCGCCCGGCGTCGCCGACTCCAGCGACTGCATCACCACCGAGCGCCGCCCGCCCACCATCTGGATCGCGCCGCCGCCGACCGGGTCGGCCGACGCGCGAATGAGACTCCGGAAGAGCGCCATGAACAACGCCGCGCCAACGCCCTTGTTGCACACGTCCCCCACCACGAGCATCAGGCTGCCGGACGGCGCCAGCTGGAATGCGTCATAGAAATCGCCTGAGACCTGGCGCGCCGGATGCAGCGCTGCGTCGAGCTGCACCCCCGGCACGATCGGCAGCGACTCGGGGAGAAAATCGCGCTGGATGGTGCGCGCCACGTCCATGTCGCGACGCAGGTTCTGATTGTCGCGCTGGCCGCGGCGATCCACCGCCGCGCTGACGCGTGCATGCAGCATCGCGGGCCCGCATTGCGTCGGGAGAAATTCGTCGGCGCCGCGCGCCAGGCACCGCTCGATCGCGTCCACGTCATTCTTCGCCGACGTCACGATCACGGGCACGTTCGCCAGATGCGGATCGCTCCGCAGCGCCTCGACGAACTGCGCGCCTCCGTCCTTCATTCCCGGCACGCCCACGTCCACGAGCACCAGCTCGAAGCGCTCTGCGCGCAGGCGCGACAGCGCGTCGGCGCCATCTGCCACGATGAATGCGAAGTACCCTTCCGCCTCGACGTGACGACTCAGCTGCCCGGCGCCGGCGCTGCCGACGAGCAGCGCCTTGCGCGGCACACGCAGCGTGGTCTGCGTCGCACTCGGTGGGGTGGGATGCCTGGTCACTTCTGCATCTCGTCCAGCAGGTTGAGCTGCCAGAGGTCCTGCGTTCTGGTGTGAATGAACGGATGCAGCGCGAGCATGCCGGTCTTCCCGATGTTCCGTTCCAGATAGCGCAGTTCCACGAAGGTGTCGTGTATCGCGGAATCGGGCGCGGCCGGTGCGTCGAAGCCGGCTTCACGCATCATCAGCAGTCCCTTCGCGCGGATGCCCAGCTCGGCCCGGAGCCGCAGAAGACACAGCATGTCCACGATTACCTCCGGCGCGAAGCGGCTGCGCAGCGTGGTGAGGTACTGTCCCACCGGTGTCTCCGACATCTGTCCGTTGCGCACGGTCCGCAACAGCTCCTGATCCATGTCGAAACCCGACCCCAGCCACGATCTCGTATCGCGCTCGCTCCGCTGAAAGATCGCGATCGCCAGGTACGGGAAGGTCAACATGATCGCGGCCGTGGCCAAGAGCGGCTGGAGAAGGAAGTGATTGTACAGCGAATGCAGCACCACGGCTACGCCGAGTCCCGCCAGCAGCGCGTGGAACTCCAGTGCGTCGGACCGCTTGTGCAGCGTTCTCGCGAGCATCGCGAAGATGGCTGTGGTGCCGCCGTGCATCACCGCCGTGCCGAAGCCCCGCACCACCCACGTCCAGATCGTCGCATCGGAATCCTGCAGGTAATAGATGTTCTCGAGCACGGCGAAACCGCTTCCCACGGCGAATCCAAGAATCGCGGCGTCCACCACGAAGCCCACCCGGTTTCGCGACATCAGGTACACGACGTACGCGCCCTTGAGCGTTTCCTCGATCACGGGCGCGACGTACCGGGAGTAGTGCGAGGGATCCAGCCCGAGCCGGGCGCGGAGCCACACGTTCACGCCGAAGCCGGCGGCGCCGGCAACAACGCCGGCCAGCACCGCGAGCAGCACCGCGCGCAGCGCCACCAGCTTGTAGCTGTCGATCAGCACCAGCGCGCCGAGGAAGAGCAGGATCGGGAGAACGCTGACGAGTATGGCGACCGCGATGCTCACATGATCTTGAGCGAGGCCATCACCACGCCGCGCGTCGGCACACCGTCGCCGCGGGCCACCGCGGAGCCGAAAGAGAGCGTCGAGTCCAGGTGCGACAGCGTCACCAGTCGCACGTCGATCTGCGCGCCCGCGCTCTCGAAGGAACGTCGGGCCGCGTCGTCATCGGGATCGGTGACGAGGCCCGTGCCGAACAGCGAAAGCGACGCCCAGCGCAGGTACGCGCTCGGCACACCCACCTTCCGGAAGCGCAGCGGCGGCGACATCCACTCCAGCTGCGCTTTGCCATAGGTCGCGCCGCCCACCTCGTTGATCTCGAGGCCCGGAAAGCTCTCGATGTTGCGGAACTGCTTGATGTCGCGGTGGTCCACCCAGTTGTTGGCGAAGCCACCGAAGTAGAATCGTGCGAAGGGATCGTTCCGGTTCCCCGCTCGCGCCAGCCCGGCTCCCGCACCCGCGCGGAACCACAGGGACGAGTGGTCCAGCGGCAGCAGCACTCCCTTCGACGCATCCATGCTCACGCGCGGATACAGCACGTCATTCACATAGTTGCCCCGGATCGCGCCGTCCCACGTGGCGCCGAGCTCGTCGTCGATGGCGCCGAGCGACTTGCGAAGCGACGCGTACGAGAGGTCGCCCGAGAACGCCGCGAGCTTGTCGAACGACGCCGCGACGTTCTGGAATTCCGGCAGCGTCGCGAGCCCGCCATATCCCGCCGCCTGCACCGTGTACCCGAAGGTCGTCGGACCGTCGAAGTAGAGGTTGTGCTGATACTGCAGCGCGAGCGAGTAGCCGCGACGGCTCACCTTCGTGGGTCCCACGAGATCGTAGAAGTCCGCGCCGTTGAACGCCCCTGACACCTTCCAGTTCCAGTGCCGGAACGTGCCGCGCAGGTGCAGCCGTTCGTACGAATCGAGCTGTTGTTCGGGCGAGTAGGACGCGGACAGGTCCAGCCCTGTAGCGCCAAGGCGGTCGGAGAAGTTCAAGCGCATCCCTGCCGCCACGGCGTCGTGGCCCGCCGCGTCCTGGTATCCCTCGACGATGGGATACGCGTTGTCGAGCCTGAAATTCCGGAGCGTGCTGTAGCTGTGCGTGGCCGCCGTCAGCGAATCGTTGGTCGCGCTGGGAACCACCGGCGGCACCCACGACTGCACTTCCTTCCGCCGTTCGGCGATCTCGTTGCCAAGGAAGCGGATCGCGCTCACGCCGCGCGCCGGCGCGTTCGGGATCATCGCGGGCACGAACCCCGTGCCCGAATACTCGAACACCACGAGCGAATCGTCGGAGATCGGCAGCGGCTTGAAGAAGCCCGTCTCGGCGTTGCTCAGCACCTCCATCTTCCGCGCCGAGAGGTCGTAGCGGAAGACGTTGGACACCCCCGAGTAGTAGGACGACCCGAACAGGAATCGCCCGTCGCGGGAGTACACGAAGTTCGACGGCGACCATTCGCCGAACGCGAACAGCTGCTCCGGCGTGGCGTCGCCGGCCAGGAGCTTCGCGACGTCCATGCGCACCAGGCGCTGGTCACCGCTGGTCTCCGACATCGATCCGATCAGCGCCGTGCCATCCGGCGCAACATCGATGTCGAACAGATCGCGCCCGTACGGCAGCGTCACCACCTGGTGCCATTCCGTGTAGGGATACGGAACGCGCACCAGCGTCGAGAAGCCGTTGTCGTGGCGCACGCCCCACAGCGACCGGTCCGCCGCGTCGAACGCGAGGTCGCCGATGCGCGCGTTGCGGATCAGCACGCGCCGGCGCCCCGTGCCGAGATCCAGCGCGAGCAGGTGTCGCCAGTCCGCGTTGTTGGTGGTGTAGAAGACCGTACGCGACACCGGATCGAACGCGAGCGAGGTCACGGACAGCCCGCCAGCGGCGACGATGTCGCTGATGCGCGTGAATTTGCCGGACGCGATGTCGATCGAGGCGATGTGCGCTTCCTGTCCCGGATATCGCACCGCGACGATGACGCTCGCCTTCGCCGTGTCGTAGTACGCCCGCGACACGGAGCCGAGCACGCGGTCGGTCAGGGGACGCCCGGTGGTGACAGGATTCTCCCGGATGGCCGCGAGGTTGGAGCGCTGCCACTCGTGCTCCCAGTCGATCCAGCGCGACCATTCCTCCGCGAGCGATCGGCCGTAGACGTGGCGGAACTGGGACGCGAAATACGCGCGACTCCCCTCGCTGCGATTGACCCACGCGAGGAGTGAATCGTTGCCGTACCGGAGGGCGAGGTAGCTGAGAAAGCGCGTGCCGTAGAGGTACGAGTTCGTGCCTACCTGGAAGTCGATCGTGGTGCCTTCCGATTCCAATCCCACCACGTCGTAGATCATGACGCTGTCGCGCACGCGCGTCCGGAACACCATCTCGTCGTACGGGCCGATGGCCCGTCCCAGCCCTCCGTTCATCCACGTCTCGAGATAGGTCGCGATCCCCTCGAGATACCAGCGCGGCGAATACCAGCGCGGCGTCGTGAGATAGCTGTACAGCATCGAGAGGGGCACGTCGGCATTCGGCGTCACCTTCCCGAAGAACACTGAGCGGAAGAACCGGTCGCGCGCCGTCGCCTTGTCCGTGGTGACGATGTGCGCCAGCTCGTGATTCATCGACGACGCCATGCGCTCGGGCGCCGGCGCCGACTCGTAGTCGTGGCCGTACGGGGCGATGCCGATGGTGACGTGGTTCTCAGGGACGGGCCGCGCTCCCGCGTTGCCGTAGTGCCACAGGTCGTGCAGCAGCACGTCGATCGGTCCGTCGGGCGTGTACGCGAAGAGCTCTTTGTGGAAATGCAGCGCGTTCTCGAAGCTCGCCGTTACCTGCGGTATCAGATACGACTCGAGCGGCGACGTGTACACCAGCCGCATGTCCTTCGTGTCGATCGCCTGAAACTGCGCCCCGAGTACGGACGGCAGCACCGCGAGACAGACGACGATCCGGATTCGGGCTGCGAGTGGAAGGAGGGGGGTCAAGGGGCCCAAAGTAAGCGCTGGCCCAGGCTCTCGTTAGACGGAGCCGGGGCCAGCGCGGAGGAACTCCTCGTTCAGCTACTTCGGACCGTTCAGCTCACTGCTGCATGCGCATCGCCGCGCTCATGAACAGCTCCGACATCTGCGCGTTGCGCGACACGGCGCGGAACAGCTCGGCGGACAGCAGCTGCCGATACGCGTCGTTCGCGAGCAGCGATCGGAACGCGTCGTTGGCCATGAGCTCACGGAACGCGGCGTTCGCCTGCAGTTCGCGGAACGCGTCGTTCGCCAGCAGCTGGCGGTACGCCGCGTTGGCCTGCAGTTGGTGGAACGCCTCGCTGTTCTGCAGTGCGTGCATCGCCTCGGTGTTCTGCGCCATCCGCATCGCTTCGGTGTTTTGCGCGGTGCGCGAAGCCGCCTGCGCCTGCAGCTCGCGGAACAGCGCGTTGCTCTGCAGCTCACGATACGCCGCGTTCGACTGCAGCTCGCGATACGCCTCGGTGGACATGAGCTTGCGGAACATCTCGTTCGACTGCAGCTCGCGGAACGCGTCGTTCCGCATCGCGGTTCTGAACGCGTCGCTCTTGACCAGCGTCAGGATCTCGTCGTTCTGGAACAGCGCCTGAACGTCCGGGTTGTCGAGCGTGACGTCGCGCTCCGAGATGGAACGGTTGCGATACCGCCCTGCCTGCTGCACGCCCGCGATGCTGTCGCTGCGGAGGCCGCCGATCGTGCCCGCTTCGCGGCCGGTGGGCGGATAGCCGACGATGACGACGGCGACAATGGCGATCGCCGCCACGACGGTGCTCCCGATAACCAGCGCTTTCTTTGCCATCATCGACTCCCCCATTCGAAGTGTGACTGCTTGCAGCGATGAAACGGACTCTCGAAAGAATTCCTGCATGGTGATCCACAACGATCCCAGTCCCTGCGGCCGCGGTGCGGGTGGTGGCACCGCGTCGAGGATCGCCTGACGCAGGTGCGGCGGAGGCGGAGTTGCCCGCTGCTCCACCCTGTCCAGCAGTGCCGCCACTTCCCGCAGCTCCGCCGCCAGCGCGCGTGCCTCGGGATCATGCTCCGTCAACGACCGGAGCTCCGCGCTCGCCTCCGGCGTGTTCTCTCCGTCGATCTCCCGATGTATCAGCTCGATCAGCTTGGGACTCAGCATCCTGTGGCCTAGATGTGCGCGAGCAGTGCGACGCGCAGCCGCTCCCGCGCGGTAAAGAGGCGTGACTTGACGGTGCGGACGGGAACCTCCAGCACGCTGGCGATCTCCTCGTAGGAGAGGAACCTGAAGTGACGCAAGACCACCACCGCGCGATCGTTCGTCGTGAGATCCATCATCGCTCTCGCCACCAGGTCCTCCGCCTCCACGGCGTCGTCGGCCGCGGCTGCGGATGCCGGGATGGAAGAGCGTTCGTCCAGCGTGACCATCGGCTTCCGTCGTTTGAGATGGTTCAACGACTCGTTCACCGTCATGCGGTAGATCCAGCTGAACACGCGGTACTGCGGGTCGTACGACTGCATCGAAGCGAACACGTTGCAGAACACCGCCTGCGTGACGTCTTCGGCGTCCTGCACGTTCCCGAGCATCCTGAGCGCGATCGTGAACACACGACGTTCGTACCGGTCGACAAGGCCGGCTGCCGCTTCCCCCTTCGGGTCACCCTCCAGAAACGCCCTGACCAGCGCCCGATCCTGCTCGTCCGCTGCTACAGACGTCTCGTATGAAGTACAACGCATGGCGGCAAAGGTTGGAAGCGTGGTCGAGACGCCGTTAACGTGCACCCTGGGCCAGACGGGCGCAAACGAGGCGGGAGGCCGGGGGCGGGCGGGAGGCGGGAGGCCGGAGGCAACGGACAAAATGCCGTCGAGCATACAAGTGTCGGTCCCGGCGGATCTCGACGGGGTAGCCCGGGTCAATGCCGCCCTGGCGGCCTTCGCCGAAGCGCACGCCGTTCCCGCCCCGGTGCGCCGCAGCATGAGCGTCGCGCTCGACGAGCTGCTCGCCAACGCCATATCGTACGCATTCACCAATGGCGCCGGAGAGATCACCGCCGATGTCGCGCTGCTCGCGGATCGGCTTACCGTGACGCTCAGCGACAACGGCAGACCCTTCGACCCGTTCCGCCGGTCGGCGCCGGACACCACCCTCCCGGTCGAGCAGCGACCGATCGGTGGGCACGGCATTCATCTCGTGCAGCGACTGATGGACGACACCAGCTACCACCGCCGCGGCGACCGCAACGTCATCGTCCTCACGAAGCGGCTGGCCGCTGCGCCGGCGGGGGCGCACACTCGAGTGGAGACCGAGAGAGGAAGAATGGAGATCACCACACGCGACCACGGCGACGCGCGTATCGTCGCCATTGCGGGAAAGCTCGACAGCGTCACGTCGCCGAAGGCACAGCAGACGTTCGACGGCATCCTCGCCGCCGGCGCGCGCAAGCTGGCCGTCGACTTTTCGGCGCTCGACTACATCAGCAGCGCCGGACTTCGCGTCCTGCTCGGCGTCGCCAAACAGCTGTCGGCACGCGGAGGTGCGCTGCGGACCTTCGGGCTGAATGAGACCGTCCGGGAGGTGTTCGACATCTCCGGATTCTCGACCATCCTGTCGGTGTTTCCGAAGGAGGCGGACGCGCTGAACGGGTTCTAGCCGTCCGCGGGGAGCCTCTTCCTTATATAGAGCGACACACGTATCATTGCGGCACAATCGAAAGTCGTCCGCGCCGAAGGTAGGGACCTCGCACGAGGTGCATCGTCGGCGCGCGAGATGGGCGGAATCCCTGGCCGCGCAGTGCCCGGGATGCCGCCCACTTTCATTTGCAGGACAGCCGCCCGAGCGCCGCGCACTCCGCCCACACCACCACCGTGGGAGGAGTCATGCGCACCGCCTTTGTCGTCGCCACGATTTGCCTCACGCGCCTCGCGAGCGCACAGCAGCCCTTCGACACCTCGGCCTGGACCATCACCGCCGCCGAAAGCCGCGTCGAGACGTACCGCGGCCGCAATGCCTTGCTGTTGCGCGACGGCAGCGCGTGGCTGCGAGGCAGCAGCTTCCAGAACGGCACCATCGAGTTCGACGTCGCCTTCAGCGACGCGTCGGGATTTCCCGGCATCGCGTTCCGCGCCGCCACGCACGAGGACTTCGAGCTGTTCTATCTGCGGACGATGGTCAACGGCCAGCCGCATGCCACCCAGTACACGCCCGTGATTCATGGCCAGTGGGCCTGGCAGATCTACGCCGGCGCTCCGTGGGAGGGCTCGCTGCGATGGACGTACGACCGCTGGATGCACGTCAGGCTCGCAGTGTCAGGCACGCGCGCCGAGCTGTACGTGGACGGCGATACCGCGGTGCAGGTCATCCAGCGGTTGCGTGGTCCCGCCGGTCCGGGTGAAATCGGCATCCTGGGCGGATCGAAGATCGTGCGCTTCGCCAATCTCGTCGTCCGACCGGAGCGCGGGCCATCCCTCGCCGGCGCTCCCGCGAATCCTCCTGTCGCGCCTCGTGACTCGACGCCGGCGTCGATCGTACGCACCTGGCGCGTATCCCCGCCCTTCGCCGAGTCGCTGCTCGCGCGTGGAGCGGCCCTTCCGGCGCTGTCTGCGCCTGCGACGTGGGCCACGCTCGACGTCGAGGAGCGCGGCATCGCCAATCTCGCCCGTCTCACCGGCACCGCGGGGGGACGCAATACCGTCGTCGCGGCGCTGACGATCACCTCCGAGCGCGCGCGCACCGTGCCGCTGCGCTTCGGCTTCAGCGATCGCGTGCGCGTGTACCTCAACGGCAGGATGCTCTACGCCGGTAACGACGGCTTTGGGACGCACGACCCCGACTTCCTCGGCATCGTCGGGCTGTTCGACGAGCTCGAGCTGCCGCTCCAGCGCGGGACGAACGAGCTGTGGTTCGCGGTGAGCGAGACGTTCGGCGGCTGGGCTATCACCGCCGACCTGCCCGACCGAGATGGCCTTGTCGTCAATCCATGACGGCTCGCTCTGGCGTTTACTTCATCGCGCCCAGAGGATCTACAGCGCTCGCGCGCCGTGCGGGAAGCCACGACGCGGCCATCCACGCTGGCGAAGCGCTCTCGCCCAAGCCCGAGCCGCGATCGTCGTCAGCAACAACGCCGGCCCGAGCGACGTCGTGGCGCGCCACATCTACGCCACCTTTCCGACGGGCTGACGGCTCGCGCGCGGCCCGCCGGCCAAGCGCTAGCGGTAAGCGCGAGCGTTGAGGGAATCGCCGGTGGACGGCGCGCGGCGCGCGGGCAGATCGCGTACGTCGCCCGCGCGGTAATACACCACGCGCCAGTCGCCGGCGGCGACGCGACGGAGGATGAGCGTGATGTGCGTGACGCGCGGCGGCAGCTCGCGCCCGCTCCTGGGGCCGCGCTGACCCGTAAGACGCTCCACGTGATCCACGACCACGATTCCGGGGGCGAGCACGCGCTCGCGCCGGTCCAGGAGCTCGATGTGGCTGCTCGCGAACGTTGGGGAGCCGTAGAGGCGCTGCCAGAACGCGTCGATCGCCGCGCGACCCTCCACACGATTCCCGAACGCGTTGATCACGACGGCGTCGTCGGTGAAGAGAGCCGCGCGTGCGCCGGCGTCCAGCTTGCCCGCCGCGCTGGCCGTGGCGTCGAACTGCGTGAGCAGTCGTTCGACCGCGGCCGAGTCGGCGCTGTCGAGGGAGGTAGACTGGGCGGCGAGCGTCGTCGTTGTGGCAAGCGCGGCAAGCGCGGCAAGCGCGGCAAGCGCCGCAAGCGCGGCGGTTAAGACAGCATGACGAGGCAGCATGCCCAAAAACTAGGGAAAGTGCATGCGGCGAACGAGAGTCTGATACACCCACGTCCCCGATCAACGTGGCGATGACAGGGAAATAGCGTGTGCGTTAGTTGATCAGGCCGCGCTGTCGCAGCCAGCTGGCCAGCAGCACCGACCAGGCGCTCAGCGCAGCGTCGTTGTTCGCCAGACCAACGCCATGTGGCCCTTTCTCGAAGATGTGCATCTCCGCGGGCACTCCCGCTCGCCGCAGCGCCTGAAAGTACGCCACGCTGTTTTCCACCGGCACGACATTGTCGTCGGCGGTGTGAAAGATGAACGTCGGAG
>DATFHG010000210.1:0-47637 GCA_035248725.1 Gemmatimonadaceae bacterium
ATGGGTGGAGACGCATGGTGCAGAGCTCGCGCAGAACGCCGTCGCCTACATCAATACCGATGGCAACGACCGTGGCTACTTCGGAGCCGGCGGCTCGCACTCGCTGGAAAAGCTGGTGAACGAGGTGATCAAGGACGTCGAAGATCCCGAGACCAAACTCACCGTCTGGAAGCGCACGCAGGCGGCGGCGATTCGTTACGGCTCGCCCGATGACCGTCGTGACGCGCGCAACCGCTCGGATCTCAAGATCGAGGCGCTGGGCTCGGGCTCCGATTTCACGCCGTTCCTGCAGCACGCGGGCGTCGCCACACTGAATGTCGGGTTCGGCGGCGAAGACGGGGGCGGTATCTACCACTCCATCTACGACGACTTCTACTGGTACACGCACTTCAGCGACACGTCGTTCGTGTACGGCAAGGCGCTGGCGCAGGTCGTCGGCAGCATGGTCATGCGACTCGCCGACGCCGAGCTGCTGCCCTTCGCCTTCACGAATCTCGCCGAGACGGCCAAGGGATATCTGGGCGAGCTGCAGCGTCTTCGCGACACGCGCGCCGATCAGATCGCCGAGCGCAACAAGGAGCTGGACGAAGGCGTGTATACGGCAACGCTGGATCCGCATGAGCCCACCGTGGCTCCGCCGCGTCAGGATCCTCCGCCATACCTGAACTTCGCGCCCGTCCAGAACGGCATCGACGCGCTGCAGAAGGCCGCGGACGACTACGAGCGCGCGGTGCAGCAGGCACAGGAGAACGGCGGCGCGTCGCTGGCGCGTGCGTCGATCGCAAGCGTGAACGCGAAGCTGATCCAGGCCGAGCGCGCGATGCTCTCCGACGCCGGTCTGCCGTCGCGTCCCTGGTACAAGCATCTGCTCTACGCGCCCGGCCTGTACACCGGCTACGGCGTGAAGACGATGCCGGCGGCACGCGAGGCCATCGAGCAAGGACGCTGGGTCGAAGCCAACACCGAGCTGGCGCGCATCGGTGGAGCGCTCGACGCGGAAGCCGCCCTCATTCGTTCGGCGCGTGACGCGCTGGAGGCCGCGACGAAGTAGATGCGACGCGCCGTTGTAGCGCTCGCGCTGACGCTGTGGGCGGCAGCCGCGCGGGCGCAGGAGGATTCGCTGCAGCCGCCAGCCGTGAAGCGGGAATTCCGCGGTCTCTGGGTCGCGACGGTCACCAATATGGATTGGCCGTCGCGTCCGGGGCTGAGCACCGCGGACCAGCAGCGGGAGCTTCTCGCGATCCTGGATCGCGCGGCGCAGCTCCGGATGAACGCGATCATCTTCCAGGTTCGTCCCGAGGCGGACGCGCTGTATGCGTCGCCGTACGAGCCATGGTCGCGTTTTCTCACCGGTGTACAGGGACAGGCGCCGCAACCGCTCTGGGATCCGCTCGCGTTCGCCGTGAGCGAGGCGCACAAGCGCGGCCTCGAGCTGCACGCGTGGTTCAATCCGTATCGGGCCGCGTACTGGAAGGATTCCGCGCGCGCGCGCAGTCACGTGAGCCGCCAGAAGCCGTGGCTCGTGGTGCCGTACGACCAGTACCTCTGGATGGATCCCGGTCGTGCCGACGTGCGACGTCTCACGGTGCGCGCGATTCTCGACGTGGTGCGACGCTATGACATCGACGGCGTTCACATCGACGACTACTTCTATCCGTATCCCGAGCCGGACCGCTCGGGGAAGCCGCAGCCGTTTCCCGATGATGCGTCGTACGCGCTGTATCGCAGGCAGGGCGGCCGACTGCCACTGTCCGACTGGCGGCGTCGCAACGTGGATCAGCTGGTGAGCGAGCTCTACGCCGCGGTGAAGGGCGAGAAGATGTGGGTGAAGTTCGGTATCAGTCCGTTCGGCATCTGGCGCCCGGGCTATCCGCCGACGACCACCGCGGGCATCGACACGTATGAGGAGCTCTATGCGGACTCGCGCAAATGGCTCCGCGAGGGGACCCTCGACTACATCGCGCCGCAGCTGTACTGGCCCATCGAGCCGCCAGCGCAGAGCTATCCCGTGCTGTTGCGATGGTGGGTGGGGGAATCGGTCAAGCAACGCCACGTATGGCCGGGGCTCGCCGCGTACAAGCTCGCGGTGACGGGGCCCAAGCACATGTCCGCCGAGGACATCGTGCGTGAGATCGCGCTCACGCGAGAGACGCCGGGGGCGACGGGCCATATCCTGTTCAACGCGCGCATCGTGATGGACAACGTCGACGGGATCGCGGACCGTCTCGCGTCGATGTACGCCGAACCCGCAATCATGCCGGCATCTCCGTGGCTCGATCACGTCTTTCCTCGACGTCCCGTCGTGTCAGCGCGCACGGACAGCAGTGGCGCGGTGTGCGTCCGGTTCGCGCCCGGCGGACACGAGACCGTGTGGCAATGGGTGCTGCAAGGTCGCCTGAACGACGCATGGAGCACGACCCTGCTGCCGGGCGCGGAACGCGGCTACATATTCAACGCCGCTGAAGCGCCAGGCTGGATCAGCGTCAGCGCCGTCGATCGCAACGGCAACCTCAGCCCGTCGGTCGTCGTGTCGTCCAGCGGAACTCCGCGCAGCGCGGCCTCCCCGCGCATCAGAATCGAAAAGGAGCCGACATGCCGAACGCCGGATTGACGCGACCCGCAGACAACGAGTACGCGCCGTTCTATGCCGGCTACGTAGCGGGGGTGCCGGACGATGACCTCATGGACGTGTTGCAGCGTCACGGACGCGAGGCGGCCACGCTTCTTCGTCACGTGAGCGACGAGCGGTCGCGGCATCGCTACGCGGAGGGGAAGTGGACCATCCGCGAGGTCACGGGCCATCTCAGTGATTCCGAGCGCGTGTTCACCTATCGCGCGCTGACGTTCGCTCGCGCCGACGCCACCGCGCTGCCGTCGTTCGATGAAGTGGCGTGGGGCGCCGCCTCGAACGCCGATCAGCGGCCCATGCACGACTTGGTGGGCGAGATGGAGGCGGTGCGTGCTGCGACGATTGCGTTGTTTCGGGGTTTCTCGAACGTCGAGTGGGAGCGTTGGGGTACGGCGAGCGGAAAGAAGATCACAGTGCGGGCGCTCGCGTACATCGTCGCCGGACACGAGCGTCATCATCTGAACGTGCTCCGGGACCGCTACGGGCTGTGACTCGGAGTTGAGCGCGCGGAGTTGAAAAGCTGGGAGTTGAGAGTTTCGGGCGGGGGTAGCCTATTTCACCGCCACGATCCTGCATCGGTCTCAACTGTCACTCCCACTCTCAACGCCACAGTCCATGCACCGGGTACTTCCAGCCATTCTGCTGTTGCTCGCGGCGTGCGCCACGTCACGACCGAAGGTGGAGTTTCTCGCCCGTCCCGGATCAGTGGGTCCGTTCTCCGAGGCCGTCCGCGCGGGCGACATCGTGTTTCTCTCGGGTGTGATCGGCTCCGATTCCACCGGCAAGCTCACGCCCGGAGGCATCGGCCCCGAAACCCGACAGGCACTCGAGAACGTAAAGGCTGCATTGGCGCGGAACGGCATCACGATGGATCGGGTAGTGAAGTGTACGGCTATGCTCGCTGACATCGCGGATTGGCCGGCCATGAATCAGGTGTACGCCACGTATTTCCCGGGACCGAAACCGGCCCGTTCCGCGTTTGCCGCGGGTGGCCTGGTCTTCGGTGCCCGGATCGAGCTGGAATGCATCGCCGCCGCGCCGTGACGCACCATTTGGGTTGCTGTCTGTCGTGATACGGCGGTAGAGTGCAGGGCGCAGGCGGCGGGAAGGGGGCACGATTCGATGATCCAGTTGTTGCGGCATCAGAGCGCGCGGAACGGCAGCACGGCGTCGAGCTTCGTGCTCAGCGTCGTGGCGCACGCCGTGATCATCGCCGGCGCGGTGGCTGCGACCGCCAATCCCGACACCGCCGAGCGCGAGCTTCCGCAAAACAGCATCGCGCGCTTTCTGGCGCCACCGGATCGCGACATCACGCAACGTCCGCAACAGGAAGTCGTGGAGTACGTGCGGATCGCGGTGCCTGATGTGGCGACGCCGAAAATCGTGACGGACCTCGACGCGCGCCGGCCGATGGAGCAGCTGACGCAGCTCACGGAGCCGGCACCGCGCGACGCCGAGGCGGCGCCCAAGCTGGTGGGCAACGACTCGATTTACTCCGTCGTGCAGGTCGACAGCGTCGCCACGCGGTACGAATGGAGCGCGGCGCCCGCGTATCCCGTTCACATGCTCGAGCAGAACACGGAGGGCGTGGTGCGCGCCGAGTTCGTGGTGTCGCAGGAAGGCTACGTCGATACGGCGACGCTCCGCGTCCTCGAGAGCACGCACCCCGATTTCACGAAGTCGGTGCGGGACGCGTTGCCGTACATGCGCTTCAAGCCCGCCAAGATCGGCGCGGCGGTCGTCAGCCAGCTCGTGTCCCAGGAGTTCTTCTTCAAGATCGCCGCCATCGCGGACACCACCCGCAAGCCGTGACCCGCCACACCGTCAAGCTGCACGGCGTGGCAGTCGGTTACTCGGATCTCGAAGACGCGGACGCGACGCTTGGCCGGGCGCGCGGGCGTTTTCGCCCCGGCGTCGGCTACGATCTGGTGCAACCGATCTTTCGCCTGTTCGCCGAGGCGGTGCCATCGCCAGGGGCCGACGTCGCGGATCAGGACAAGCTGGATCGGTATCATCGCTCGCGTGACGCCCTGGGTCTCTCGCTCGAGGACGACAGCGGACGCCAGATCCGGACGAGCGCGATTCACATCAGCGACTACTCCGACAACGGCGGCGGGTCCATCGAGGTCGAGGTGCTGATCTCCGATCCCGTCTACTGGCAGCGGCGCTCCGGCCACCGATAGAGCGCGGAAGTTGCAGCGGCGTTGTGCATGCGACTTCACGCACTCGCGCTCGGCATCGCGATCGGCATCCTCGCCTCGAACGTCGGCGCGCAGGACGCCGGCGATCTGCGCGCTGCCATCGCCCTTCGGTCCACGCACATTGGCGCGCTGACGCCATTGCTCACGCCCGCGATGGCCAGCCGCCGTCTCAATGGCGCGCAGTTCGGTATACGGTATGGCTACCTGAACGAGAGCAACATCACAACGCAGGCGATCGCGGCCGCGGCGATCTTCACGGTGGGATTGCAAAGCAGCGTCACGCTGAACGCCGGCGTGCTCGACGCGAACTGCGTCCAATGCTCGCCCGCGATGATGCTCGGCGCGGACGCGGACATGCGCATCGCGGATCGTGCCGGCTTCATGGGCGGGCAGTTGAGCGTCGCGGTGAATGGCCAGGCCGGCTACGCCCAGCTCAAGCCCGGCAGCGACCACGCGATGGCGCTGGCCGTGGGCGTTCCATTTGCCCTGTCGTTCGGTGGCGGCGGGAGCGACGGGTTGCGGTTCGCGCCCTTCGTCACTCCATCCTTCGGTGTCGGAGAGACGAGCGATCCGTGTGCATTCGGCGGCTGCTCGCAGTCAGGGACGCGTTTCCTCGTTGCGGGCGGCATCGGCGTGTGGAATCCGATGTCGAACATTTCCGCGTCGATCGGAATCAATCAGACCGTCATCTCGGGCGCGCAGCCGGTGTTCGGCGTCAATGTGAGCGTCGGCGGGCGATGACGGATCAATGAAAGTCGTGACTCCGCGCATACTCCGCCCCGACCTCGGCCTGTAACGCGCGGAATTTCTCGCCACGCACGTTCACGACCGTCTGTTCGATCTGCAGCACGCCGCGGACCAGAAGCAGCGGTGTCGTGGAGATGAGCAGCGCCTGGCGCTCGAAGCGCTTTGGCGTCACGACGATGTTCACCATCCCGGTTTCGTCCTCGAGGGTGAGGAAGACGAATCCCTTTGCGGTGCCGGGACGCTGCCGGCAGATCACGAGTCCGGCGACGGCGACCTGTTCGCCATCGCGCGCACGCTTGATGATGTCGGCGGCGCTGAGAATGCCGTTGGGCCGCAGCAGCGGACGCAGATGGAGCATCGGATGTCCGTTGAGCGAGACGCCGGTCATACGATAGTCCGCTTCGGTGAGCTCGCCGGGAGACATTGCCGGAAGCCTGGTCGTGGGTCGTGGGTCGTGGGTGGAACTCCGACCTGGTGACCCACGACCTGCGACCTGCGACCCACTTCGGACTCGACGTGGTGCCAGGGGCCCGGCATCGCCGCGCGCGGAGTCGAGCACCTGCCAGAGCGCTTCGCGACGACGCTGAAGGTTCGGCTCACTCTCGAGAAATCCGTCCAATGCGCCCGCGGTCGCGAGCAGGCGCAGCGTTCGGCGATCGAATCTCGCGCGGCGCACGAAATCCTCGATCGACGTGAACGGTCCGTCGTCCCGCGCGGTTTCGAAGATCTCCTGCGCGCGCGGGCCCAGACCGTTGATGAGGCGGAGACCTAAACGCAGCGCGGGAGGCCGCGAGTGGTGCGTGGGGAGTTTGGAGTTTGGAGTCGCGCGTTCGTTCTCCCAACTCCCAACTCTCAACTCGCCAGTCTCCAGGGTGTGATCCCACTGTGAATGGCGAAGGTCGATCGGGGCGACGCGAACTCCATGACGGCGCGCGTCCTCGATGATCGTGCCCGGCGCGTAGAAGCCCATCGGCTGGGCGTTGAGGATCGCCGCGGTGAACTCCGGCGCGTAGTAGTGCTTGAGGTACGCCGACGCGTAGACCAGCAGGGCAAAGCTCGCGGCGTGCGACTCGGGAAATCCGTAGTCGGCGAATGCGTTGATCTGGTTGTAGATCCTCAGCGCCGTCTCCTCGGGGATGCCGTTGCGCTTCATGCCGTCGATCAGCTTCTGGCAGATCGCCGCCATGCGCTCGCGACTGCGCTTGTGTCCCATCGCCTTGCGCAGCATGTCGGCTTCGCCGGGCGTGAAGCCGGCGGCGGCGATCGCCACCTGCATCCCCTGCTCCTGGAACAGAGGCACGCCCATGGTGCGCGCGAGGATCGGTTCGAGCGACGGATGCGGGTACGTGACCTGTTCCAGTCCCGCGCGGCGTCGCAGGTACGGGTGCACCATGTCGCCCTGGATGGGGCCCGGGCGGATGATCGCGACTTCCACGACGAGGTCGTAGAAGGACCGCGGCTTGAGTCGCGGCAGCGTGTTCATCTGCGCCCGACTCTCCACCTGGAAGACGCCGATCGTATCGGCCTTGCACAGGTCGTCGTACACCGCCTGGTCGGTCATGTCGAGCTGCGCGAGGTCTACGGTGACGCCGCGCGTCTGTCGCACATACATCATGCATTTCTGGATCAGCGTGAGCATGCCGAGTCCGAGCACGTCGATCTTCACGAGTCCCACGGGATCGAGATCGTCCTTCTCCCACTGGATCACGGTGCGGTCCTTCATAGACGCCGGCTCGATCGGCACGACGGTGGACAGGGGTTCCGCGGTGAGCACGAATCCGCCCACGTGAATCGACCGATGGCGCGGCAGCTGGTGCAGCCCTTCCACGAGATCGGCGAGCACACGCACGCGCTTGTCCTTGGGGTCCAGCCCCGCGCGTTCGATCACGCCCACGGACGACTGTGTCTGGCGAAACGCGGTGGTGGGATTGCGGCGTTCGTTGTGCGTTTCCTTCGCGTGTGGATCCTCCCACCAGTTGGTCTTCGTGTCGTGTGCGGTTTCACTCCCGGACGGCTCATATCCCGCGGCCGGCATCGGGCGGTGCCAGGAGGTGAGGCTGTTCGTGCGGGGATCGATCCATTTGGGTGAGCTGGGAGGCTGGAGGCGGGAGCCGGGAGCACCCCCTCGACATTCCGCCTCCCGCCTCCCGCCTCCCACCTCCCGCGCTTGATCTTTCACCTCACGAGCCGCCGTGGATGCACTCGTCCCCGGCATCATCTGCTGGCCGAACGCGCGCGCGATGACCTCCTCGGCCGTCTCCTCGTCGTCGGGCGCGTTCTCCCTGCCACGCAACGCGTCGGCGGTGGCGCGCGCGGAGAATCGATCCGACAGCGTCGCGAGGCGATCCGCCTGTTCCACGGAAAATCCGAGCACGCGCGCGACGTCACGCACGGCGCTGCGCCCGCGATACGTGATCTGCTCGCACACCATCGCGGCGTGGTCGCGCCCGTACTTCTCGTACACGTATTGGATGACGTGCTCGCGCTCCTCGTGCGCGAAGTCGATGTCGATGTCCGGCGCTTCCTTGCGGTCCTCGCTGAGGAAGCGTTCGAAGAGCAGCCCCAGCTTGATGGGGTCGACGGCGGTGATGCCGAGGCAGAAGCACACGGCCGAGTTGGCCGCGGAGCCGCGACCCTGGCAGAGGATGCCGCGCCGGCGCGCGAAGCGCACGATGTCCCACACGATCAGGAAGTAGCCGGCGAGCCCGAGCTTCCGGATGAGCGCGAGCTCGTGCGTCAATTGATCGCGGTGCTTCTGCGAGATACCGGCGTCCGTCCAGCGCTCGCGGGCACCCTGCTCCACGAGGCGCTCCAGGTACTCGTCAGCGCTCACGCCCGCGGGCAGGGCGAAGGCGGGCAGCGTCGGCGCGAGCTGTTCCATCCGGAACTGGCAGCGCTCGGCGACGGCGAGCGTGGCGCGCACGCCCTCGGGCGCGTGCTGCCAGCGCCGCCGCATCTGCGCGGCACTCTTGAGGTACCACTCCGCGTTGGGGCGCAGCCGCGTGCCCATCTCGTCGAGCGTCTTCCGATGCTTGAGACACGCGAGGACGTCGTGCACCACGCGGTCCGTGGCGCGCGCGTAATGCACGTCGTTCGTCACCACCCAGGGCACGTCGAGCGAGCGCGCGATGCTGACGAGCTGCCGCGTCGTGTCGCGCTCCTCGGGCAATCCGTGATCCCAGCATTCGATGGCCACGCGCCGGTCGAAGATGTCAAGCAGGGTCGCGGCGGCGTCGCACGCGCCGTCCACGTCGCCGGCCGCGGCCAGCGACGGCACCCAGCCGCGCGGGCAGCCCGTGAGCGCGAACAGCCCCGTCGCGTGTCGCGCCAGCGTGTCGAGATCGACGCTCGGCTCTCCGCGCGTGCGCTGCATGCGCGCGAGCGTCACGAGCGTGGACAGGTTGCCGTAACCTTCGCGGCTCTCGGCGAGGAGCACGATGTGGGAGTGATGCGGCGGGATTTGCGAGGCGGGAGACGGGTCGTGAGTCGGGAGCTTGGAGTCGAGCGTCGCGAGTCGGATCGGGCGAGTTTCCAACTCTGAACTCCCAACTCCCAACTCCAGGCTCAGCTCCGCGCCGATGATGCCATGGATCCCGACCTCGCTCGTGGCCTGCGCGAAACGCACCGCGCCTCCGAGCTCGTCGTGATCGGTGAGTGCGAGCGCCGGGTATCCCAGCTCCACCGCGCGGGCGACGAGCATCTCCGGCAGTGCGGCGCCGTCGAGCAGCGAGAACGCGGAGTGACAATGCAGCTCGACGTAGTCGCCCGTTGCCCGTGCGTCAGTCATACCATCCCTGCAGCCACCAGCCGGACGCGTCGCGATACACCACGAGCTCGCCGACATCGTCATCGCTCTCGCAACGCCAGTAGTCGCGGCTGTAGCCGTCGTTCCACCAATCACCGGACAGACGTTCCGGACCCATCGCATGGGCGACGGCGATCGCGCGACCGCGCCAGACGATGCGTCGCGGTTCGACGTCGCGGTCGACGGCGACGCGTTCGGGAGACTCGAGCAACCGAAGTGAGGCGGGAGGCGGGAGGCGGAAGGCTGGAGACATTCGATCCCCTCCCGCGTCCCGGCTCCCGGCTCCCGCCTCGTCCTCACGCCAGACTCCGCTTCGCTCCGGGGTATATCCATCTCTGACGTGAGGTTTTACTACGACACCGGGGCCCAGCTCGGCACGCACGCGTTCGAGCGCGGCGTCCGCCGCGCCGGGATCGCGCCAGCTCGTGTCGAGCAGGTTTCCCTGTTCGCCGGTGAGCGGCGACATGAGGCGCACGGTGAGGCGAATCGCGCTCACGGGCGCGCTGAGCGTCCAGCGCGCGAGCAACCCGCGACAGCGCTCGAAGAGCGGCGCGGGGCGCGCGAGCGGCTGCGGCATGCGAATTTCGCGCGTGACCGTGTGAGGCGCGGCCTGTGGAAGCGCGCCACGCGCGTCGTCGAGTGTGAGCGTGATCGCGAGCGACGCGATCGCGCGGCCCTGCGCCACCACCTGTGTCGCGAGATTCTCGATCGCCGGCCGCACGAGGAAGAGCACCGGTTCCATGGTGTCCGCGGGTGTCGCGAGCTCGAGCTCCACATGCGGCTGTGCATCCGCCGTCGCCAGCACGGGACGCCGCGGGTCGTCGCCGTGCGCCAGGCGCCACGCGCGCAGCCCCACGTCGCCCCAGCGCTGCTCCACGTCGGCGGCATCGAGGTCGGCCAGCGCGCCGATCGTGCGAATGCCGAGCGCGCGCAGCGCGTCGCGCATCTCGTCGTCGAGCGGCAACAGCGTGAGCGGCGCCGCAGCCAGATACGACGCGTCGCGACCCGTCGGCACGACACACACGCACGCCGACTCGCCCCGCGGAAACGACGTCCACGTCGCGGCGCGGGCCGCGACGCAGCTGTCGGCGATGCCCACGCGTGCGCGCGGATGCCACGCGCGCGCGAGCGAGACGAGCAGGCGCGCCAGGGCGCGATCCCGCTGCCGCGGAGTCGCGCCCATCGTCGCCAGCCCGGATGCGCCGATCCACCACATCCCAGGCGCGCCAGCCACCGGCGTCACCTGCGGGCTGGCCTGGAGAAAGAGCGCGGTCGTCTCGGTGATCGCGTTGTCGATGGCGACGTCGTCCCACGCGAACACCTCGAGCGGTCCGCACAGCGCGCGCGCTTCGGTGAGCGTCATTCCCGCTCGCACGCGCTCACGGGCGGCACCCGCGCTCACGCCTTTCAGCCGCGGACGAGTCGCCGCGCCATCCGTGAGCACGATGGGCCGATCGTCCCAGTGCGGCTCGGCCGCGTCAGCAGTGCTGGAGCATTCCGCCGCGCCCGGTATAGGGAGGAGTAGCTGCACGGCGCCCGGCTTTTCCGAGTCGGCTCGACGCCGCGCGCGCAGCACCGCGCCGATCGGGAACCTCGGAATGCGTACACAGGCGACGCGCCACTCCCTTTGCACAACGCACCTCCACGACGTGTTGAAGCCGATTGACCATTCTGCCGACACTCCCCCCTTTCTCGACCGCGATGGTGAGCCGGTGTCGTCGTCGATGCGTTCGCAATCGCACCGCACCGCCGAGGCGCGTCGCCTCCATGCCTCCGTCCCCGCCGCCGACGACGACGAGAGCGGCGTTCGATTCGCGCGCGAGGCCGGTGAGTCGTACGGCGATGGCGCGCGAGATCGGCGGCGCCGAGTCGAGCACGACCAGCGAGAATGCCGCGCTGCGCAGCAGGACATCGGCACACCACGCGGCGCGCGACGAATCGGGCGGACGGACAACCCACATACCGGAGACGTGTGCGAGATGCGCCCAGTCGCGCGGCGCGAGCGTGCGCGACGCGTCGATGTACACCACCCATTCACCCCGCGCGACCGCCGCGTCGACCACCTGGTGCAGCAGCGTGAGCTTGCCGCTCGCGCCGACGACTTCGGTCAACCGTCCGCGCGGCAGTCCCGACGACGCGAGCACACGATCCAGCGCGTCGATGCCGGTGGGCATCCCCGGCGCGACCGGTACCGGCGCCGGAAGCAGGGCGCGCAGGGACTCCAGCGACGGGAGAGAAGAAGGGAGAGGCTGTACCGCCTCGAATGCGACTGCAGAGCTCACGAGAAATTCAGGAAGCAGAGATCGGGCCGTACCCGAAGAAAGACCGAAAGAATGGGCTGAGAAAAGTGAACCGTCAACGGTTATCCGCCGACGGTTTGTCCACACCTTGTCCACAACTTTATCCGCACTACAAGAGCATCAGCTGCGCACTCGGCGCCTCCTGCTCTTGCGCGTCGTCCTCATCGTCATCGTGGCCAAAGGGCACGCCGTAACGTTTGCAGATGCTCGTGAAATAGCGATGCAGTCCCTCGCGGTATCGGTCACCTGCGTGATGGCTGTGCTGGTAGGTGGCATGATACCGCCCCGCGAGATGCGGAAACTCCTTCTCGATGAATGGCAGATACCGTTGTCGGGCCGCCGAGCGAAGGCGTAGCGCGCACGCGTTGAGGTACGTGGCACCCGCGCCGGCGATGGCCTTGATCAACGGCTCCAGCTGATCCGGGCGGTCCGTGATGCCCGGCAGCACGGGCATCACGTTGATGCCCGCTTCGATGCCATGCTCACGCAGACGCGCCAACGCGCGCAGTCGTGCCTCCGGCGTCGGGGCCCGAGGCTCGAGTCGCCGTGCGAGCTCCCGATCCACCGTGATGAGCGAGATGTGGACGCTGATCCTGTTGTGCCGCTGAATGCGACGCAGGAGATCGATGTCGCGCGTCACGAGCGGGCTCTTGGTGATGATCCACAAGTACAGGCCTTCGTGTTCCGCAAGCACCTCGAGGATTCCACGGGTGATGCGGAATTTGCGCTCCGCGGGCTGATACGGATCGGTGGCCGTGCCGATGCCGATGCCTTCGCCCTTCAGCAGCTGCAGATGCTTGTCCGATCCGTGACGCAGCGTGCGACGCAGAACGTCCGCCGCGTTTTCCTTTACGAAGATCTGCCGCTCGAAGGCGAGCCATGGCGGCAGGGTCTCGAACGCTTCGCGCAGCAACCGCTGCTCCGGATGCGCCGCCACCGCGCGCTCGATCACGTACCGGTGTGCGTATCGCGCGTAGCAATACGCACAGCCGAACGCACAGCCGATATAAGGATTGATGGACCAGAATCCCATCCTGGTCACGTCGGTCCCGTTCAGCACCGACTTGGCTCGCGACGCGTAGTAGCGGATGTCTTTCTGCTCACCGAGCACGGGAAGCGCGGGACGCTGCAGCATGCGCTCAGTCGAGGGATCGAAAAGCGACACCGACTCCATGCACTCGATATAACCGAAGAAATACCGAACACGCAAGAGTTAGCTTCCACGTCTTGATCGCACTCACCCGATCCGTACCGCGCAGCATCACGCGCTGCGAGCTCACGC
This sequence comes from Gemmatimonadaceae bacterium, assembly GCA_035248725.1. Taxonomy (GTDB): domain Bacteria; phylum Gemmatimonadota; class Gemmatimonadetes; order Gemmatimonadales; family Gemmatimonadaceae; genus DASPMP01. The sequence goes on from DATFHG010000210.1 coordinate 12,965, forward strand.
ACGTGGAACGCGCGCCGATCGATTGGTCGCGCGCCGATCGGCAGCACGCGGCGTACGAGCAGGTGCTCCGCGGCCTGGGGTGCACCGTGCAGAAGCTGCCGACGCTGGAGCAGCATCCGGATTCCGTCTTCGTGGAGGACACGGCGCTGGTGTTCGACGAATGCGCGGTAATCACGCGTCCGGGAGCGGAGTCCCGGCGCGGTGAGATCGAGTCCGTCGTCGACGTGTTGCGCGACCACCGTCCGCTGCGGTTCATCGAGGCGCCGGGAACGCTCGATGGTGGCGACGTGCTCTGCATCGGCACGGACGTCTACGTCGGCCTGTCGACGCGTAGCACCGAGGACGCGGCGCAGCAGCTCGCGCTCGCGCTCGCGCCATTCGGCTACGCGGTCAGCACCGTGACCGTTCGCGACGCGCTGCATCTCAAATCCCTCGCGAGCGCGCTGCCCGACGGACGCATCCTCATCGACTCGGCGCGTGTCGACGCAGGCGTGTTCGACGCCGATGCCATCGAGATCTGTGGCAACGAACGGGCAGGCGCCAACGTCCTCGTGATCGGCGACACGGTGGTCTGTCCCGGCGCCGCGCCGCGCACGCGCGACCGGCTCGAGCGGGAGGGCTACCGCACGGCTGTCGTGGATGCGTCCGAGCTGGCCAAGGCCGAAGGCGCGCTCACGTGCTGCTCGCTGCTGCTACGGGATTAGCGCGGAGTCTGCGGGCTCCGGCGCGTGCCTGCGTGCGCGCCACCACGCCGAAAATCGGTAGACGGGATAGCTCGCAAGCAGCACGAGGATGGAGCGGAAGCTGTTCTCCCAGTCTCCGACGATGCTGCCGACGATGAACGCGGCCGCCCCGAGCAGCACGATCGCCGGGATGAACGGATACCCCCATGCGCGGTAGGGGCGCGGCAGCCCCGGCTCGCGAATACGCAAGACGAACAGTGAGGCGAAGCTGACGCCGTACTGCATGACATAGAAGAACGCCGCGAGCGCGAGCACGCTCGCGAAGGTGCCTGTGCCCACAAGCACGAGAATCACGGCGACCGACAGAAAGTGCGCCACATCGGGTGTGCCGCCGCGGTTGACGCGCGCGACGGTGTGCGGCAGCAAGCCATCCTCCGCCATGGCGAAGGGCACGCGCGACAGGAGCATCATGATCGCGCTCACGTTTCCGAGAATGCTCACCGCCATCACCGCGCTGACGATACGCTCGCCGTACGTACCGAATACGCCGACGGCCGCGGCCTTGGCGGCGAACTTCTCTCCGGCCAACGCGTTGATGCCGAGCGTGTGCAGGAATGCCGCGTTGAGTGCGACGTATACCGCGGCCACGGACAGCACGCCGAGCGCCATCGCGCGCGGCACCCGGCGGGCATCGACTACCTCGCCGCCGAAGTACGCGTAGCCGGTCCAGCCGTCGTACGTGTACAGCACGTTCTGGAATGCGATCACGACGGCGCCGGCGAGCGCGGTACCGGTGGGCAACAGGTGCGTCGCGCTGGTGCTCGCGGGCATCGACGGCGTGACCAGGCACGCGGCGGCGACGCCGAGCAGCGTGACCACCTTCACGATGCCGATGATCCGCGTCGACACGTCGCCCGAACGCACGCCGACCCAATGCAGCACGCCGACCGCGAGGGTGACGCCGAACGCGATCGCCGTGCGCGCCGGCGCGAGCGACGGCCAGAACTCCGCTGCGAGCTCGCCGAGCCCGATGGTGGCGGCCGCGATAGCCGCCGCGCTGGAGATCCAGTCGGTCCAGCCGATGACGAAGCCCGCGTACTCCCCGAGCGCCCGTCGCGCGAATACGTATTGCCCGCCCGATTGTGGAAGCATGGCGGCGAGCTCCGCCATCGTCATCGCGCCGCACAGGGCGTACAGCGCGCCGATGATCCACACGCCAAGGAACCAGAGCGGTGATGGAAGCACCGCCGCCACGTCGCCCGGCGTTCGCAGGATGCCGACGCCGATGGTGTTGGCGACGATCATCGTCGCGCCGAACAGCACGCCGAGGATCTTGAGGAGGCCGGTCGGCGACCGTGGGGACGAGGAGGCGGGAGGAGGCGTGATCACGCGGCGAATATAGGAGCAGTCTTCTCCGGCGCAGCAGGACGGAGTAGAATCCCGCAGACCGATGCCGTCCAAACTCTCCGATCTCGAGATCCGCCGCGCCCTGGGCGCGCTCCCCGGGTGGACGCGCAAGAACGACGCGGTCGTGAAGACGTACAGCTTTGCGCGCTTCGCCGATGGCATCCGGTTCGTGGACAGCGTCGCGGCCATCGCGGACGACATGAACCATCATCCCGACATCGACGTGCGCTACACGAAGATCACGTTCTCGCTGTCGTCGCACGATGCGGGCGGCATCACGCAGCGCGATCTCGATCTGGCGCAGGCCATCGAGAAGGCCGCGTTCGACAAGGGCTAGAGCCCTTCGAAGAGATCGGCCACGATCTCGCGCGGCTGCGGCGTGCCGGCCGCGAACGCGAACAGCTCGTCATCCGTCGCGGCGCTCTCCTGGAAGTGCTTGTCGTGCATCTGCTGTGTCGCATGGGCGCGCCAGGCCCGAAGCTCGACATCGCGGTAATCTCGGACGTCGATCGCGGCGGTATGTGGCGGTCCGAACGTGAGCATCTGCGAATCGGGCGACGGATCCGCCCACGTCACGTAAAACAGCCTGGACGGCTGGTGCATTTCCGCGCCCAGCAGGATCGACGAGAGGCCGGCCATGCCATAGCCGGAGAGAAAGAATGCGGCGGTGGCCGCCCGGGAAATCACCTTGTGATCCCGATGCTGGTTCGGAGCACCCTCGGGTCCGAATGTGATCACGACATCCGGCCGCTCGAAGCGCAAATGATTCACGATGTGACCGATGAGATCGTCCTGATCCACCTGGCCAAGAGCGCCGTCAGGGTAGCCCAGCCGCTCGACTTTCTCGATACCGAGAATTCTCGCTGCAGCCGCGAGCTCTTCGCGACGCAGCGCGCCGAGCTCCTCGCGGGAACCGACTTTCAGTCCTGACGTCTTCCCGGCGTCGCCGTCGGTTGCGACGAGCAGCGTGCAGCGTACGCCGGCGGCGGAATACTTCGCAAAGGTGCCGCCGGCCGAGAAGGTCTCGTCGTCGGGGTGGGCGTAGATGGCGGTGAGCGTACGGGGCATAGGGGATGGAGTTTACGCTCCCATCCCCGCGTGCCTAGCGCTTCCGCAGCTCCACGTTGCCGTTCACGGTGGACATGTGGATGCGTGGCCCGCCCTTGCCGAGCGTCGCGCGCAGACGCTTGGGATCGATGCGGCCCGTGATCGTCACCGGATAATCGGTGAGAAAGCGCCCGTTCACGGTGCTGAGATCGACGTCGGCGTTGAGCTCGTCCGCGAATTCCGCGATCACGGTGCCGTTGACGCTCGAGAACGTCAGGTCTGAATTGAGGTCGAACTTGCCCATCGACGCGCGCACGCTGCCGTTCACGGTGCTGGCATTCACTGGTCCGCTCAGCGTCGAGACGTCCACCGACCCGTTCACGCTTTCGGCTTCCACCTCGGACGCGACGTCGCGGACGCTGACCTCACCGTTCACGCTGTGCGCACCGACGCGCACGCCTTTCGGCACGCGCACCTGGAATTCGACGGAGATCTCGTTCTCGCGGCCCCAGCGTCCACTGTTGTTGCGGCCGTGGTATCCGTCCTCGTCGCAGTCCGAGTTTTCGCCCCAGAGCGCGCAGATGCTGACGTCCTGGCCGCTGGGCCCGAACTTCCGCACCTCGAAGCGCACGTAGTCCGGGTCGCCGCGGCGCACGTGCTTGGTCGCCACGACTTCGACCTTGTCGCTGCTCGACGGCGTCACTTCGACGGTGCCGTTGAGGTTGTGCACGGTGATCCAGCGCCCCTCGGGGATCTTGCCGGACCAGGTGAAGTCCTTGTCGCCGGTCGTCTGCGCGGTGACGACGGCCGGCATGGCCAGGAGCGCGGCCGACGCGGCCAGGGACAGAACACTGAATCGGATGGTGTGCTTCATCGCATGTCCTCGAAACATCTACTTGACCATGCGGAGACGGACGTCTCCGCTCACCGTGTGCAGCTCGAGCTCGCGTCCGCCCTTGCCGATGCGCGCCTCGAGACTCCGGCGATCCATGCGGCCGTTGAGCGTGAGCGGGAACTCGCTGTCCAGCGTTCCGCTGACGCTGCGCATGCTGACATCCGCGTCGATGTTCTTCGGCAGCTCGACGCTCACGTCGCCGCTCACGGAGCTGAAGCTGAGCGAGCCGTCGCTGGCGAGCGATTCGATGCGCACGGTGACGTTGCCGCTCACCGACGACGCCTTGAGGCTCGACACGCGTGCCGCCTCCAGCCGCACGTCGCCGCTCACCGAACCTGCGCGGACGCGATCCTCGACGCCGGAGACGTCCACGTTGCCACTCACGGAATGGGCGTCGACCAGCATGCCCTTCGGCACCTTGACCTGCATGTCGATGCTCAGGTCGTTCCAGTCGTTGTCGTTGTGGCTGTGCACGCGGAAGCCGCTTTCGTCGCAGTCGATGTCGACGTACTTGACCTGCGGACACACGGTGATGCCGCGCGACGTCTCCACGACCTGGATGGTGATGTCGGGGAGGTCGCGTGAGCTACCGTGCTTGATGCCGACCACCTCGACCTTGCCGCTCGTGGACGGCGACACGGTGACGTCACCGTTCAGGTTGTGCACCCGGACCTCGCTGCCGGCGGCGATGGCCTTCTCCCATCGGAAGTCGGCGCGCTGCGCGGAGAGCGGCGCGGCCGCGAGCAGCGCAAGCGCCAGGGCGGGGACGAAGCGTGTGTGGGACATGGATGTTCTCATCGGTCCGGGCGCCGGCCGGTCGAGCGGATCGTGATGTCGCCGCTGAAGCTTTCCGCGGTGACGCGCGCGTCGCCTTTGCCGATCTGGAAGGTGAATCGCTTCGACGGGCCGAGACCGTGATCGCCCGGCTGAAGCGTGATGGGGAAATCGCTTTCAATCGTCCCGGTGTAGGTGGACACACTCATCTGCGCGCCGGCGCCCTGCGGGATGGTGATCTCCACGCTCCCGGAGTGCGAGCCGAGCTCGTAGCGGCCGGTGGAGTCGATGGTGCCGTCGTACGTGACGTCGCCGCTGGTGCTCTTGGCGCGGACGTAGCGGGCGACGACACTGCGAAGATCGATGTCGCCGCTGACGGACGTCGCCTCGACGTCGCCCTTCGCGTCGTGCACCGTCACGTCGCCGCTGACGGCGCTGATGTCGATGTTGCCCACGAGCCCACGGGCCTGGATGTCGCCGGAGAGGCTGCCGAGATCGATCATGTCGGCCACGTCCTCGACGGTGAGGTCGCCGCTCTGCGTGCGTGCCTCGACGCCGCCTTTCGTTCCGGTGATGGAGATGTCGCCGTTGGTCGCGCGCGCGCTGATCCGCACGCCGACGGGGACCATCAGCTCGAAGCGCGTGTCGCCGCCACGGGGCCGCGAGAGGTCGAGCGTCAGGCGCATGCTGCTCGCGTCCATCCGGATGGTGCTGCGCTCCGAGCGCGCGCGCACCTGCACCTGGTCGCGATTCCAGGCGCGGACGATGATCTCGCCCGAGCCGACGGACAATGACACGTTGCCACGCTTGTCGAATGCGAACGTCGTGTCCACGACGCTCTCGTAATCCTCATCGCGGTCCCGGTTTCGATCCCGGTCCTGCGCCGCCGCGGGCATCGCGGCGACGACAAGCAACGCGCTGAGCAGGACTGTTCTGTTCATGCAATCACCTCAAGTGCGACTCGGCAGCAGCGCCGCGGTACGCATCAGCTCCACTTTGGCCTGGAGCGACTGGTTCAGGGATTCCATCAGGAAACGACTCGCCGGATCGCGTGCGATCGCTTTCTTGCACTCCTCGATCGCGGCGTCGATGACCTGCAGGTTCTTCTCGATCACTGCGACAGTCACCGGGTCCATTTGGTTGCGTCGCTGATTGATCAGCGTGCGCAGCCGCGCGATCTCGCGGTCGTAGTCGGCGACCAGCGTCGTGTACGCGCGCACGGCTGCCGGTGCCGGCGCGATCACCTCGGTAATGCGCCGCACGTCCGTCGACGCGTTCGGCGTTCCGCGGACCGCGGCTGGCGCCGCTGTCGTCGACGTGTTGGAGGCATTCGACGCGACCTGCGCCGCCGGCGCGGGCACCATGACGGTGTCGGGCGCGCCGGGGACGGTGCGGACCACGGTGTCGACCTTTGCCACCTGGGCGACCGCTGACGGGCCGCGACGGGCCGTCGCAAACACGTACCCGACGGACGCCGCCGCAACGAGCGACGCCGCCATCAAGCCCGTGCGCATCCAGCGACGCGCCGGCGCGCGGCGCTGCGCCACGCGCCACTCGCCGGTGATCGGTACGACGGGCGTCTCGATCCGCGACGCGATGCCGCTCCACAGGTCGCGCGACGGCGTCAGCTCGGGAAGGTTGGCGGCTTCGATGCGCAACTTGCGCAGGTCCGCCAGCAGCGCGCCGCAGTCCACGCACGTCACCGCGTGCCGCTCCAGCGCGGCGCGCGTCGGTTCGTCGGTTTCGCGCTCGAGATACGCCATCAGGCGATCGTTGAACAGCGCGCATGTCATCGCAGTCGTCGTCATCGATTCAATGCCTCCCGCAGGAGAAGCCGCGCGCGATGCAACTGCGCCTTCGTGGCGCCCGTCGTCACGCCCAGCATCTCTGCGATCTCCTCGTGCTTGTAGCCCTCCACATCGTGGAGCGTGAAGACCCGGCGAGCGCCGGGAGGCAGGCGAGTGATCGCCTGTTCGAGATCGAGCAGATCGCCGGGCGCCAGGGGCATTCCCACGACGCCGGCGAATCCATCCATCCCGTCTTCCTCATCTTCTTCCTCGAAGCGGTTGCGGCGGCGGCCTTCGGTCTTGCGGTCGTTGAGGACCACATTCACCGCGAGCCGGTGCAACCACGTCGAAAACGAAGAGTCTCCGCGAAAGAGGTGCAGTTTTTCCCACGCACGGACGAAGACATCCTGCGTCAGCTCCTCCGCGCGCGTGCGGTCCGAGACCATCCGCGCGCAGAGGGAGAAGACCCGATTCACGTGCCTGCGGTATAACCGCTCGAATGCGTGACGATCCCCCGTCGCGGCAAGCGCCGCGTCGGCATCCAGGGAATGACTTCCGGACTGTGCTTCTAGGGTCGCCACTGCGGCCATGAAAGGTCGGGTCTCCGTCCGTTCACCGGAGTAGATACCCGAGGGGGCAGGAAGGTTTGAAAAGCGCTGTCGCCTTTGGGCTTACGGCGCGCGCCGGCAGGTATCTCCAATACGACTACTCCGATCCATTGTTTCCCCCGGAACGGGCGAGCACGGCAGGCAGATCGCGGATGCGTTCGAGATAATGCGTGGGGCCGCTCGCCGCGAGATCTTCGCGGGTAAAAGGTCCCCAGAGCGCGGCGATGGTCGTGACTCCTGCGGCATTCCCGGCCTGCATGTCGTACACCGAGTCGCCGACGAACACTGCCTCGTCCGGCGCGTACCCCAGCCGCTCCAGCGCGAGAAGCACCGGTGCAGGATCGGGTTTGTGGCGATCACAGCTGTCGCAGCCGATGATGACATCGAAGTGCGAGCCGAGGCCCACCGTGTCGAGTCCCCGCTGAGCGAGCCAGCCGGTTTTGCTCGTCACGATGGCGAGGGGGTGTGCAGAAGCGCGCAGCTTGTCCACGGTATCGACGACCTCGTCGTAGCAGCGAACCAGCCGGTCATGGTTGGCGAGCTGATATTCGCGGTATTTCGCGATCAGCGCATCGACATCCGCGTCGTCGCGTGCGTAGCGGCGGAACATCGTCGCAAGTGGAATCCCCACACCGGTGAGCCATTCGGCGTCGGAAGGCACGTGTCCCTCGCGATCGCGGAACGCATGTCGCGCAGAATTGAGGATGAGCTCGATTGAGTCGACCAGCGTGCCGTCAAGGTCGAACAGCACAGCCACGGGACGTTCGCGGAGCATACGTGTATGTTATCTCCGCCGGCGTGACGGGACGTGCGCCGGCGCGTCAAACCACAGAGTCACACGGGATCAGCGCTCCAGTCACCGCTGGTACTCGCGTGCATCCGTCATTTGTCGCAGGTCCCCGCATGCTGATCGGCCTCCTCCTCGGCGCTTCACTCCACGCCTCCGATACCCTCCGCTCTGCGGCACGGGCATCCTCACCGCGACCGGCTTCCATGCAGGCCGACAGTCTCGTGCTCGACAAGAGCGAGCGTCGGCTCACGCTCTACGCGCACGGTGCCGTGATCCATCAGTATATGGTTGCGCTCGGACGGAACCCGGTTGGCGACAAGATGGGACGTGGCGACGGACGTACTCCGGAAGGGTTGTTTCACATCGAGGGGCGCAACCCGCAGAGCAAGTATCACCTGGCGCTGCGGATCTCGTATCCCGACTCGGCGCACAGCGCACGCGCGCGCCGGCGCGGCATGAGCGCGGGTGGCGACGTGATGATCCACGGTTTGCCGGACGCGTTTGCGTCCGTCGGCGCGCTGCATCGCCAGCAGGACTGGACGGAGGGTTGCGTGGCCGTCACGAACGAAGAGATCGAGGAAATCTGGCGCGCAGTGCCGAATGGCGCGCCGATCCTGATCAAGCCCTAGTGGCGGATTCCGCCAGCAGCGACCGACACCACGCGGGCTCGGAGCTCGCCGGGTTACCCGCGGCGCTGGCGCTGCAATCGCTCGCACCGACGCGATTGATTCTTCCGAAAGACGCCGCGCTCGAGGCCCTCGAGCTGCTCGCGACGCAGGGTCGCGTGCTCGAGAACTGGGAAGGATGGATCAAGCTGGGCAACGGCAGCCGCGTGAAGTCGCTGACGCACGCGGGCTCGTTCGCGCTGGCGCGTGACGCGACGCGGGCCGCCCAGGCGGCGCGGGCCGGCATCGAAGCGGCGCAGCGCCGATGGGATCGCGATCCGGAGTACCCGAATGCGACCCTGTATTTCCAGCTGACGTTCGCTTCGGCTACTTGAAGATTCCGAAGTGGCCCAGGAGCCACCACAGCAGCAGGAAGATCAGGACGGTGCTGAAGCATCCGCCGCCCAGCTTCTTGGCGCCATAACCGGCAGCCAGACCTCGAAGAAGTTTGCTCATGGTGGGCGCGACGAGGGCAATTGTCGTGCAAGCACGCCGCCTCTACTTTCCGCGCCAACCCCTCCACGGACGTCCGACATGGGCAAAGGCGACAAGCGAACGAAGAAAGGAAAGATCTATCGCGGCACGTACGGCAAGCGCCGCCCGCGAAAGCTGAAGAAGAAGACACCCGCGAAGAAGCGCGCCTGATCGCAGGTCGCGTTCACACCCTGTTCGCGCGCAGGGCGTCGAGCGGGTAGCGCGTGCCGCGCCATTCGATGCCGCGCTGGAGGAGGGTGCGCGTCACGGCGGCCAGCAGGATGCCCAGAAAGAGTATCGCGGCGATCGGATAGAGGAGCGTGAGCCAGGGGCGTGTGTGGCGCGCCGTCGCGGTGCCAGCGTACGCGATCATCTGGGCGGCCGCGGCGATGGCGTACAGCATCCGCGCCGGACCGTCGGCGATCCACACGGCAGCGAAGGGCCAGATGCCCAGCAGGAACTGTCCCAGCGCCGCGGCGATCGCGAACACGACGCTGTAGTGCAGGCCGGCGAACGCATTCTTTCGCAAACCGCGCGCGAGCTCCCCCAGGGAGCGATACCACTCGACAGCCACGGCGCCCTTCCCGTCGGCGAGGATTTGCCGATACCCGGCGCGCTTGAGCAGCTTGCCGAGCATGAGGTCATCATCGGGACGGAGTGCGATGCGCGCATGTCCGTCGAGGGCGCGGTAGGCCCGTGTCGAGACGAGGTTGAACGCGCCGATGCCGATGTACGCCGTGCTGCGCGGATCGCGGGCACGCCACGGGCGCAGGTACAGCAGGAACCACATGAAGAAATAGTTCACGACGAGGGCGAGCGGCGCGGTCGGCGCTTCGACGTCGGGCGCGATGGCGACGTGGTCCGCGCGTGACGCGCGCATCAGCCGCATGGCGCGCGACAGCGTGTCGGCGGCGAGCATGACGTCGGCGTCGACGAAAAGCAGGGCGTCGCCTGTGGCCTGCTGCGCGCCGACATGCAGCGCGTGATTCTTTCCGAGCCAGCCTTCGGGGAGCGCATCGATGCGCACCACGCGGATCGCGTCATCTGCCTCCGCAAGTCGCGCGAGGATGGCCGGCGTGGCGTCGCCGGATCGATCGTCGACGACGATCAGCTCGATGGCGTGGTACTGCTGTGCCACGAGTGCGCGGATCGCGGGCTCGATGTGGCGCGCTTCGTCCCGCGCGGCCACGACGATGGACACACGCGGTCCATCGCCGCGCTCGAGCGGCGGGACGTCGCTCAGCGACGGGATGCCGGCGCGTCCCCAGACGAGCAGACACAGAGCGCCGACGCCGGCGATCGCGAGTGCGGACGCGAGAATCACGGTCATGTCGCTGGATTAATCGACGTTAAGAATTCTGCGGCGTGTGCCTCTTGTGGGGTCGCTGCACGGCGGACAGAATCCCGAGCCCCCGCGCGTCCGCGCGCCGGTGAGAGACCACTCCTTCCCGGTCTCCCTCCTCCACTCCAACCGGAGATCTACATGTCCGGTCAGTTTTCCGCCCGCGCGCGCGGCCTGTGGGTCGCGCTCGCCTACGTCGCGCTCAGTGCCTGCGGCAGCCCGAGCGATGTGACGTCCCCGATGAATGCCGCGCAGATCCGCATCAGCGCCAACGTGTCCGGCACGGCGATCTCGACGCTTGTCGTGACCGTGACCGGCGACGGGTTCTCGCAGCCGCTCGTCTTCAACGCCGAGGTCCAGAACGGCCAGGCGTCCGCGACACTCGCGATTCCGGCCGGTCCGGCGCGCACCTTCGCGGTCAAAGCGTACGACAGCCAGGGCGAGGTGACGCACGAAGGCAGCAAGACCGTGGATGTGAACCGCGGACAGAATCCGCCGGTCTCCATTCCCCTCGTCCCGCGAAACGGCCACATCCCCGTCGAGATTTCGATGGGCGACTACAGCGTCACCGTCACACCCGGCGAGCAGCTGTTGAACGTCGGCGAGACCGTGCAGCTGACCGCCGAAGTCACCGCGCCGAACGGCGACCATCCCTCGCCCGACGTCATGTGGGCCACGGCGGACCCGAGCATCGCGAGCGTGAGCAGCAGCGGGTTCGTGACCGCGCGCCGCGGAGGCACGGTGCAGATCATCGCCACCTACGGCGGCGTCGCGGGCATCGCGAACATCATCGTCCGTGACGAAAGCGCGGCGCTCTCGTACCTCGGCCCGCAGTATCCGCCCCCGGGCGGCGTGACGTTCACGTCGGGTGATCCGCAGGGTGTGGGATTGGCCGGCCAGGCTGGTGGCGTGACGAACACGTATCAGAATTTCAACCTCTCGATGACGCGGTATCTCGCGTTCGGCGCGGATGCCACGGACATGCCGGCGCTGATGTTCAACAGCGTGCAGGGCAACACGACGGTCGATCCGACGGCACGGATGACGTTCGACATGAGCTGCACGAATCCGAATACGTCGACCATCTGTTACACGGGTACGACGTTCGTGCCGCTCATCAACGGCGGGTTGCCGGTTCGCACGCGCCTCACGCTGACGCTGTCCCAGACGGTCAACGGCGTGACGACCCCGTTGCCCGTGGACCAGGCGCCCGCGAACTGGGCCGACGTCATCGGTGGTGTCGGGCTGATTCAGAATGCCTTCAGTGCGCCCGATGCGATGCTGGCGCACCGGTATTTCGAGGCGTCGCTGGACGGCGGAACCACGTGGGGACCGGCGCTGTCCGTCTTCAACGGCATCGCCAACAAGCCGGCGTCCACGACCGTGCTGATGTCGTTCACGGGCGGCTTCTACTACTCGTTCTGAGTCGACGCCGTTCGCAACGGACCCCGGAGCGATCCGGGGTCCGTTTGTCGTTTCGGCCGTGGACACCGGCATGACACGCGCGCATGTTCAAGACGATTCCGTCCCCCGATCGAGGTGCGCGCCATGAACGTCACGCGTCGCGGATTCATGAAGGCAGCCGGCGTGTCCGGCATCGGTGCCATTGCCATCCCGTTGATCGGAGCGCGCGGCAGCGAGGCGTTGCGTGACGGCATTCTGGATCTCGCGCCGTGGCGGGACATGGCCTTCGATGCGGACGAGCGCACGGCGTGGCGCCGCGCCATTGCGAACGCGGTGCGCCTCGACAGCAATGAGAACCCGAACGGTCCGGGCCAGACCGCGCTCGACGCGATCCGCGGCATGTTCGGCGAAGCGTCGCGCTATCCCGATTCGCCCACCGAAGACCTGCGTCACGTGATCGCCAGCCGGCGCCAGGTGGCGGCCGAGAACGTGCTCGTGGGATGTGGCTCGACCGAGAACCTGCGCATGGCGGTGCTCGCGTTCACGTCGCCGCAGCGCGCGCTGGTGACCGCGGCGCCGTCGTTCGAGGATCCGGGCCGGTTCACGGAGCTCACGCAGGCGGCGGTGAAAGCGGTGCCGGTGGACGGTCGCCTCGCGCTGGATCTGGACCGGATGCTCGACGCGTCGGCAGATGCGGGGCTGATCTATCTGTGCAACCCGAACAACCCGACGGCGACCGTGCATGGCGCGAGTGCGGTGCGCGACTTCATCGCGAGCGTGAATCGCCGCGCGCCCGACGCCGTCATCCTCGTCGACGAAGCCTATCATGAATACGTGGACGAACCGACGTATGCCACCGCGATCCCCCTGGCACTGCAGAACCCGAACGTCGTGGTGATCCGCACCTTCTCGAAGGTGTATGGCATGGCGGGGCTGCGGCTTGGCTACGCGGTTGCGCGCCCGGAGACGATCGCGCGCATGCAGCGGCACAAGCTGCCGAGCAACGTGAATGCGCTGGCCGCGGCTGCGGGGATCGCGACGATCGCGGACGACGCGCACATCGCGCGCGAGCAGCAGCTCAACCGCGACGCGCGAGAGTTCACGCGCCGCGCGTTCGAACAGATGGGTTACAAGAGTCCCGTCTCGAACGCGAACTTCATCATGGTGCCGATCGGCCGCGACTCGAAAGTGTTCAAGGAGGCGTGCGCGAAGCAGGGCATCCTCGTTGGCCGCGCATTCCCACCGCTCACGACGCACGCGCGCATCTCGATCGGCACGATGGACGAGATGAAGCGCGCGGTGGATGTGTTCCGCCAGGTCCTGTCGGGAGCCGCGGACTGACAGCGGCGTTGCGGTGCGCGCTGGCCGGCGTGCTCGTCGCGTGCAGCGGCGGCTCGGCCGGGACCAAGGGCGCAACCGCAGCGCCGTCCTCGGCGGTATCGTCGACTCCCGCCGCGCCGGTGGCGGGAGCAGCGGGTCCACACGCCGCCGGATGCCCGCATACCGGGCTGTGGAGCTCGTGCACCGTCCTCGAACGGCTGGATCGCGCGGGGCTGGCGCCACGCGCGGACAGTGGCCAGCAGAACATTCCTCCATTCACCGCACCGGCGCAGCGCCTGCACGTGAGCACCTCGGATCTCGACATCTTCATCTATCACGACGCGGAAGCGCGCGCGCAGGACGAGCGACGACTGGACCGGTCGAAGTTCGTCGAGTACGATGCGCCACTCGGCATGCAACCATTGCCGACCATCATCCGCTCCGCGAACCTCATCGCCGTGCTGCACAGCCGCAACGACCACCAGCGCGAACGCGTCTCTGACGCACTGACTGCCGGCCCTCCACAACCGTGAACCACATCGTCTCTGTCCGCGTCGCCGTCACCGGCGCGCTCGCGGCCGTCCTCGCGTGCCAGCCGCGCCCCACGGATCACCAGGTGGCGCGCGGCGACAGTGCTGCCGCGCCGGCCGCGATCCCCGCGGCACCCGACACCTTCCTGGTCGCATTCCAGACGAGCAAGGGTCGCGTGGTCGTGCAGGCGGTGCGCGACTGGTCGCCGCGGGGCGTCGATCGCTTCTACGAGCTGGTGAACGCGCACTTCTACGACGGCGCGAAGTTCTTCCGCGTACTGGGTTTCATGGCGCAGTTCGGCATCAGTGGCGACCCGGCACGCAATGACGCGTGGGGAGAGCGCATGATCGCCGACGATCCGGTGAAGCAGAGCAATCAGCGCGGCATGCTGAGCTACGCGATGGGCGGTCCCAACACGCGCACCACGCAGCTGTTCATCAACAAGAAGGACAACCGCCGGCTCGACGCGATGGGGTTCGCTCCGTTTGCTCAGGTCGTCGAAGGCATCGACGTCGTGGACCGACTGTACTCCGGATACGGGGAAGGCGCGCCCGACGGTACGGGTCCGATCCAGAACCGGATCGAGCACGAAGGCAACGCGTACCTGAATCGATACTTTCCGTTGCTGGATTCGGTGGTGACCGCTCGCGTCGTACGCATCAGGCAGCCCTGACCACGCTCGTGATTCGATGACTCATACGCCGCTTCCCCTGTACCGCCGTGGTTTTCTCGAGACGATGCGCCGGGACGCATGGTGGGTGTCTCCGCTCACCGTGCTGATCGTGCTCAGCGCATTCCTCGTATACGCCACGTGGGCCGCGTTCCAGAATGCGCATTACACGTACGGCAACTATCTGTCGCCCTTCTACTCGCCGGAGCTGTTCGGCGACTCGCCGCACGCGTGGTTCGGACCCAAGCCGAGCGCGTGGCCGTCGTGGCTGCCGTTTTCACCAGCACTGCTCATCCTGCCCTTTCCCGGGCTGTTCCGATTCACGTGCTACTACTACCGCGGCGCGTACTACAAATCATTCTGGGCCGATCCGCCGAATTGCGCCGTCGGCGAACCGCGCAAGTCTTATCTGGGCGAACACGCCTTCCCGCTGATCCTGCAGAACGTCCACCGCTACTTCCTTTATATAGCGGTCCTCTTCTTGGTCATTCTGTCCTACGACGTGTGGGACGCGCTGTGGTTCGCGAAGCCCGGCGGGGGCACGGAGTTCGGCGTCGGCCTCGGCACGATCATCCTGGCGGCCAATGTGGTCTTCCTGTCGTGCTACACGCTGGGGTGTCATGCCATGCGACACATCAGCGGCGGTTTCACCGACGAAATCTCCAGGCACCCGGCGCGCCGCGTCGCCTACGACTGCTCGAGCTGCCTGAACCGATGGCACATGAAATGGGCGTACATGAGCCTGTTTTCCGTCGCGTTCTCGGATCTGTACATCCGCCTGTGCTCGATGGGCATCTGGTCGGACGTCCGACTCTTCTAGCCCCTCATGGCTGAATACCAGACTTCGGAATACGACGTCCTCGTCATCGGCGCCGGGGGCGCCGGACTGCGCGCGGCGATCGAAGCGGCGACACATGGTGCCCGCGTGGGATTGATCTGCAAGTCGCTGCTCGGCAAGGCGCACACGGTGATGGCGGAGGGCGGAGCAGCGGCCGCGATGGGCAACGTCGACGACCGCGACAACTGGCGCGTGCACTTCGCTGACACCATGCGCGGCGGCCAGTACGTCAACAACTGGCGCATGGCGGAGCTGCATGCGAAGGAAGCGCCCGATCGCATCCGCGAGCTCGAGGCGTGGGGCGCGCTGTTCGACCGCACGCCCGATGGCCGCATTCTCCAGCGCAACTTCGGCGGGCACCGGTATCCGCGACTCGCGCACGTCGGCGATCGCACCGGTCTCGAGATGATCCGCACGCTCCAGGACCACACGATCCACCAGGCCGTGGACGTGCACATGGAGCATACCGTCATCGCGTTATTCAAGGACGGCGATCGGGTGAGCGGCGCGCTCGCCTACGACCGCGAGCGGGGACGCTTCCACCTCTTCAAGGCGAGAGCCATCGTGCTCGCAACGGGCGGTGTGGGGCGCGCCTTCAAGATCACCTCCAACAGCTGGGAGTACTCGGGCGACGGCCACTCGCTGGCGTACCACGCGGGCGCGGCGCTGCAGGACATGGAGTTCGTGCAGTTCCATCCCACCGGGATGGTGTGGCCGCCGAGCGTGCGCGGCATCCTCGTTACGGAAGGTGTGCGCGGCGAAGGCGGCGTCCTGCGGAACAAGCAGGGTAAGCGCTTCATGTTCGAGAACATTCCGGAGAACTACCGCTCGCAGACCGCGGACAACGAAGAGGAGGGCTGGCGCTACACGCAGGGCGACAAGAATGCCCGCCGTCCTCCCGAGCTGCTGACGCGCGACCACGTGGCACGCATGATCGTGCGCGAGGTGAAGGAGGGCCGCGGCTCGCCGCACGGCGGCGTCTTCCTCGACATTTCGTGGATCCGCGAGAAGCTCAAGAATTCCGAAGAGCACATCAAGAAAAAGCTGCCGAGCATGTACCATCAGTTCATGCAGCTCGCCGGCATCGACATCACGAAAGAGCCGATGGAGATCGGCCCGACGACGCACTACATCATGGGCGGTGTCCGTGTGGACGGTGCGACGCAGATGTCGACGGTGCCCGGCTTGTTCGCGTGCGGCGAAGTCGCCGCCGGTCTGCACGGCGCGAATCGGCTCGGAGGAAACTCCCTGTCCGACCTGCTCGTGTTCGGCCGGCGCGCCGGCGAGCACGCGGCCGCGTTCGCGAAGGGTCAGGGGACGCCCAGCGTCCAGAACGCGGACGTGGATGCGGCCGTGCGTGACGCGCTGGCGCCATTCGACCGGGCCGTGTCAGCGGACGGACCGTACCAGGTGCAGCACGCTCTGCAGGAAACGATGCAGGACCTGGTCGGCATCGTGCGGCGCGAAGACGAGATGCAGCGTGCGCTCAAGACCATCGGCGAGCTGCAGTCGCGCGCATCGCGCGTCGGTGTTGCCGGCAACCGTGAATACAATCCGGGATGGCATACGGCGCTCGACCTGCGGCATCTGCTGACGGTGAGCGAGGCAATCACGCGGTCCGCGCTCGAGCGCAAGGAAAGCCGTGGCGGCCACTTCCGCGACGACTATCCCGAGAAGTCGAAGGACTTCGGCACGTTCAACATCATCATCCGGCGCGGGTCCACAGGCGAAATGCGGCTCGAGCGTCAGCCGATCGCGCCCATGCCGCCCGAGCTGGCCGCCATCATCGAGGAAATGAAGTGACCACGCCTCCGATTCCCGCGTCGCTCGCGACCGCCCCCGAGCCCACGCCGCTCCCCGGCCGCCAGACGCGCGCCTTCGACGTGTGGCGTGGCGACGCCAGCGGCGGGAAATTCCAGCGCTTCGACACGACCGTGGCGGAGGGGATGGTCGTGCTCGACGCCATCCATCAGATCCAGGCCGAGCAGGCGCCTGATCTGGCCGTACGGTGGAACTGCAAAGCAGGGAAGTGCGGCTCCTGTTCCGCCGAGATCAACGGCATGCCGAAGCTCATGTGCATGACGCGGCTGAACGAATTGGCGACGGACAAGCCGATCACGGTCGAGCCGATGCGCGCGTTTCCGCCCGTGCGCGACCTCGTGACGGACGTGAGTGTGAACTTCCGCATGAAGAAGAGCATTCGGAAGTTCCAGCCGCGGCCGCCGGACGCGCCCGACGGCACCTGGCGGATGGCGCAGAAGGACGTGGACCGCGTGCAGGAGTTCCGGAAGTGCATCGAGTGTTTCCTGTGCCAGGACGTATGCCATGTGCTGCGCGACCATCACAAGCACGACGAGTTCGCCGGACCGCGGCACTTCGTCTACGCGGCGGCGCTGGAGATGCACCCGCTCGACGTCGGCGACCGCATCCCGGAGCTGAAACGCCAGCACGGGATCGGCTACTGCAACATCACCAAGTGCTGCACGAAAGTGTGCCCGGAACACATCACGATCACGGACAACGCCATCATCCCGCTGAAGGAGCGCGTCGTGGACGAGTTCTACGACCCGCTCGGCAAGCTCGTGAAGATCTTCAGTCGCAGGAAGAGCACGTAGGGACGTGCCGGAGGAGCGCATGGAACTGAAGCCGATCACGCGCGCGGGAGTGCCAGCCGCGCTGCAGAAAGCCGAACGCTATCGCCTGCTCAACGATTCCACGGCTGCCGAGAGCATCTGTCTCGACATTCTCGAAGTCGACCCGGACAACCAGTCGGCGCTCGTCACCCTGCTGCTCGCCATCACCGACCAGTTCGCGGAAGACTCCGCCGACTCGGTGAAGCGCGCCCGCGAGGTGCTGCCGAGGTTGCAGGACGAGTACAAGCGCGCCTACTACGCGGGCATCGTCTCCGAGCGCAAAGCGAAGGCGATCCTGCGACGCGGCGGACTTGGCGTGGCCGACGTCGCCCACAGCTGGTTCCACGACGCCATGACCTGGTACGAGAAGGCCGAGGCAATGCGTCCCGCGGGGAACGACGAGGCGATCCTCCGCTGGAACACGTGTGCGCGCATGCTCGGCCGGCACGAGCCGCGCCGCACTACGCAGGACGAGTTCGAGCCCGCGCTGGGAGAGTAGCGCCGGCCTAGCGCTGCCGGATGACGAGCAGCGCGCGGATGCGGGTGGCTGCTTTCGAGCCGTGCGCGCCTGCGAACTCGCGAATCGCGCGCAGCCACGCACAGTCATCGAGGGGCGCATTGGCCAGCTCGTGGAGCACCTTTTCTGCACCGGCGGTGAGGGTGGCGGTCGCGACGCCGCGGGCGGCGTGGAGGAGCGGACTGATGCCGGATCTTGCGTGGCGCGGCGCGCGGCGGCCAATGCGCTCGATGCGCTGCAGTACCGCGCGACGCGTCCGTGCGAGTCGCACTTCGGGCAAGCTGATCACACTCGTGAGGTCCGCACCGCGCAGAGCGTGACGAACCTGCTGAACGATGCGCGCGACCTCCGCCGAGGCGATCATGATGTCGGCATCGTCAGCGCAGGAGAGCGCGCTGAGAATCGCGGCATCGGAGTCCGCGATCGTTCCGTGCTGGATGCACCGCAGCCGCGCGTCATCACCGGCTTCAACGCAGGCAATCACGACGTCGCGGTCTCCGCGAACGACCGCGACCGGTGTGAGCGGGAGATCGTCCGGATACCGAGGATGCACCCAGCCTCGCAGGATGTCGTCGATGCGAGTTCGCCGCGCGACGTCGCTCTCGGCGGAAGCGCGCGGGGCCGGCAGCGTGTTGCCTGGCAAGCCGACTCTCGCCGCTGCCACGTCGAGCTTGGCGCGCAGGCGTTCCTCGAGTCGCAGCAAACGTTCCGCAGCGACGGGCGGCAGCATCACGTAGGTCGCGACCGATTCGTGCCGCGAGCCGATCCGGCGAAGACGCCCCACGCGCTGATCGAGGCGGGCGGGATTCCATGCCAGATCGAGGTGCACGACAACGCCCGCTCCCTGAAGGTTCACGCCTTCGCTGAGAAGATCGGTGGTGAGGAGGACATCGATGCGTTCGACGTCCGGAACGACGTCGCAGTCAGCACCGAATTGCCGCAGGAGCTCGCGCCGCGTCATGCGACCTCCCGCGATCCGAACCCCGCGGTGTGTGAGCAATGCCACTCGCCCGTGACGCGACAGCAGGTGATACAGGCGTTGCACGGTCTCCGTATACTCGCTGAACGCCACGATCGGTTGTCGCGCATGCGCGGCGCGGAGAGCCAGAATGCGCTGTGCCCTCGCGACGTCGGGATCCGGCGTCTCGTCGAGTGTCTCGAGCAGTCGCTGCACCGCACGCGCATGCGCACGCACTCGTGTCGCCATCTCGGCAGCGGTCGCCGTTCCGTTGGCCACGGTGAGCTCGGCGAAGGCCAGTTGCTGGGCCTCGCCGTCGAAGTGCCAACTTTGTAGCTCCGCGTTCGTCGGAAGACGCCCCGTGGCGAGCGCGTCTTCCATCGCGCGAGCGCGCGCCACGCGACGACGCAGCGCCGCACGAAAAGCGGCGCGACTGGAGGACCATTGTCGCGCGAGCGTGTAGGTCAGCAGGATGCCGGCGTCTCCGGAATCGGCGGGCGGTAACGGTGGCGGCAGCGCCGCGACGAGCGGGAGGTAATCCAGGTCGTCGATCGGCGGGAGGGCTACCGGGGCGCTGAGCGCCGGGAGCCGGGGTCGCGTGGCCAACGCGAGGTCGAGCTCGCGGCGGCGCACCAGAAACCGCGCCAGCGCGGCAGCCTCGAGAGCGAAGGCCCGCGTGCCGAGAAACAGTGAAAGCACGGCGCGCAGGTCGTCGACGCTGTTCTGGATCGGCGTCGCACTGATGAGTAGCACGGGGACGTGGGCGCACAACGCGGCGGCCGTCGCAAAGCGGCGCGTCGCGCGCGACCGGAAATGGTGTGCTTCGTCGATGATGACGAAATCAGGCGCACAACGCGCGCCGAGACCGCGGAACAGCGACTGCGTGGACGCGAAATCGGCGGTGATGCCGGTGGCCTTCGCGCTCTCGAGCCATGTGTCACGCAGCGCCGCCGGTGCGACGACGAGCGTTCGTTCATACCGTCGCGCCACCGCGAGCGCGACGTACGTCTTGCCCATGCCGACGTCGTCCGCGAGCAGCGCGCCGCCGTGCTGCCGCAGCACGCGCTCGATCTGCACGACACCATCGCGCTGATGCGGTTGCAGCGTGATCGCGCCCAGGCGTGTGAGAACGCCTGCCGTATCACCGAGCATCAGGTGCGCGATGATTGCCCGGACCTCAGCCGCGGGTGCAAGGCGGAACTCAGGCATCGAGCAGCGCGCCGACGTCGCGCTCTCGCAGGCGAAAGGCCGCGAGCACGGCGGACCGCACGACGTCGTCGGCGGCGCCGAACGCATCCGCGAGGCAGACACGCGCGTCGTCCCACGCACGGGGAATCGGCAGGAGCGCCACCGTCCAGCCGAGGTAGCGACGGTATCCGCCGCGCGCTGGTTCGGCGAGCGCATTCAGCCAGGCGGCAGCGATCGTCGAGTTCAGCAAGGTGGCGAGCGCGCGCGCGTCCGTCTCGTCGCGGCACGGGAGCACGTAGCAGGTATTCAGCGGGACGGCGTCGTCGCCCTGGGACAGCACCAGCGCGCGGGGACGGCGCCCGAAGTCCGCCCACACCACCCGTGGGCACAGCGGACTGCCGGCATCGACGCGAAACAACGACCACCATCGCCGTTGTCGGCGTGCGTCCGCCCGTTGCGTGAGGCGATCGTATCGCCGGCGCAGCCATGCCGACGCGTGTGCGGGGAGCCGCGCCAGCGGACCGCCGACGGCATCGTGCGTCCAGATGATCGATTCGTCGCAGGCGCGCCGCCGCCATGGTGCGACGGCCTCGCCGCGCAACGCGGGCCGAAGCAGCTCGGCTTCGACAAGCCCCGTTTCACCGTCGCTGTCCTCGACGCGGGCAATGCCTTTCGCCACGTCGCGCACGCGCACGACGAAGGCGACGTTGCAGCCTGATTTCACGCCGAGCCGTGGCGTGCCCAGCGTCGACGACCCGAGCGGCACACCCGCCGTCCGCAAGCGATCGAAGGCCGCGCGCGCATGCGGAGAGAGCAGGATCCACGGCGCACCGGGGGAATCATCGAACGCCATCGCGTTCGCCGGAATCTCCCAGGTTCTGCGAGCGCTGCGGTGTTCGACGGCAACGCGCACCGTCGAGCGATGCTGCTCGTGCCGCGCGATCAGCACCGACGGATATACCGCGGCATCGAACGCGTGGCGCGACTCGCTCCAGTCTTCAAGCCGCACCACGCACGCCGCGTCGCTCAGCAGGCGCCGAACGCCGCCGCCGGCGAGTGCACGCCACAACTTCGCGGGGAGGAGCAGCGACAACACGCCGCCGTGCTTGAGCAAGGCGAGTGAGCGTTCGACGAACAATGCGGCGAGATCCACCTGCGACGCGAACCCGGCGCTGGCGTGAGCATGCTCGGCACCCGCGGCCCACGGTGCAGCGCGATACACCGCGAACGTGCGCCTGAAATGCGTCCGCAGATGTACGGGAATGTGATGCAGGCGCACCCACGGCGGGTTGCCCAGCACGACGTCGAACCCGCCCATGGCCTGCACGTCGGCGAAGCACGCACCGAACGCGAAGGGCAGGGCGCCGCCGTCCATGATCCGGCGGCGTTCGACGCGCAGCCGGCGGCCATCCTCGCGCAACCGCTTGAGCATGCGCGTGGCGTCCAGGGGCGTGCGGGGGCGTTCGCCGAAGAGGTCACGCGTGCGCAGCGACGACAGCAGCTCGCCGCGCGCGTGCGACGTCGCCTCCACCGAGCGATCGAGCTGCATGAGCACGCGCCGGCGCTCCTCGCGATCGAGCAGGCGCGCGAGCGTTTTCTTGCGCGTGCCGGTCGCGCGCACGTAGCGCTGGCGCAGGCGGCGCAGCCCGCGGCTGCCGACGAGGAGCGTCGCATCACTGCTGAACGGCGTACCGGCGAGCGAGTCCCCGATGCGGACATTGCGATCCAGGTTCGGCAGCGGCGCTACGCACGCGGGATCCGTGACGTCGCTCTCGATGACGACCGACAGCCACAGGCGCAGCTCGCACAGCCACACCGCTGTGGGGCTGAGGTCGACGCCGAAGATCGACCGTTCCAGCACGTCGCGGCGGATCGCCGCGATCGGTTCGACATCACCGTGCGCGCGCCGGATCGTCGTCAGTCGCTCGAGCGCGTACACCAGAAAGGCGCCGGATCCGCACGCCGGATCCAGCACGCGCACGTCCCGCGCGCGAGCGAGCGTGGGGCACGCGTCGCTGAGCGCTTCGTCGGCCACCCGGCGCACGATCTCGTGGGGTGTGTAGTACACGCCTCCGGCGCGGCGTTCGTCCGACGCCATGAGCGACTCGAAGGCGCGGCCGAGCATCTCGGGGTCGATCGACGCCTCCGACCACGTGGCCGAATCCTCGCGTGCGACGAAGCGGTATCGCGAGAACAGCTCCTCGAACACACTGCCAAAACGGTCGTCGGGAAATCGCGACGCACCGATGCGTCGCTCCACGGGCATTCGCGTGAACAATCCGCCGTTGAGAAACGGAATGGCGCCGAGGGCGCGCGCGGCGCGCGCTCGACGCGATGGCGGCGTGTTGAGTGTGCCGAAGAACAGAGGCAGCAGGACGCGCGCGTGAAATCCACCGCCGCGCCGCATGCAGTCGTCAAACTGACGCTGGACGAAGGCGCGTTCGCCGTTGAGCCATCCCTTCGCCTCGAGAAACGAGAGAAAGAGGAGCCGCGACGCGTAGAGCAGCGCCATCTGGCGAGCGTCGACTTCCGTCGCTCCTGGAAGCGCCTGCGCCAGCGCGTCGACCTGCGCGCGCAGTGACCGATAAAACTTTCGCGTGAGCGCGTCGCGACCCACGATCTCGAGATATCGGGTATGCCGCAGGTCGTCGTCCGGCTCGTCGACGGCGGCGAGAGCGCACAGCGTCTCGGCGTCGGAGTCCACGACGTTGTCCGGCTCCCACGAAAAGGAGGCAATGCGCACGGCCTCCCGTCCTTCGCGGCCCGACCAGCCGGCGATGGCGGCTGTGCGCGCCTCGGCGTCCAGGGCGGCCGCGAACCACAGCACGTGCGGGGCACGCTGCGAGAGCGTTCGCGCCACACGCCGGATGGCGTCGCGCAACGGTTCGCCGGCTCGCGCGGCAACGATGATCGCCCGCGACGTTCCGCCGTCGCGCCCACCGATGCGCGCGGAGATGTCGCCGAGACCGATGGCGTCCGCGCCTGGCGCGTCGAGAGGATGCACGAAGTCGACGAGCCCCGCGGCCTGCAGCACGGTTTCGAGGCCGTCGATGGTGCGGACATTCGAGAGCAGCGTCGCGGCGGCGCGCATGGTGAGCACGCGCCGACACTAGATCGGGATCGATGCGACACCGGCACCGCGCGATTGCGCGGCGGAGTGAAAAAACCGAGGGCGCCCGGCCATGCGGCGGGCGCCCTCTATGTCGAGCGATGGCGGATTAGCGGTTGCTGCCGGTGCTGCCGCCCTGCGACGAGCCCGAGCTTCCTGACGAGCCGGAGAGCCCCGACCGGTCACCCTGCGAGCTGGAGCCGCTGGAGCTGCTCGAGTCACTCGAGCCGCTGGAGCTGCTGGAGCCGCTCATGCCGCCCTGGCTGCCGCTCAGATCGTCGCCGCTGATGTCCGACGAACGATCGCTGGAGCCCGAGCCGCTGGTCGATCCGAGATCGCTCGAGCTGCTGCGATCGCCGGAGACGCTGTCGCGGTTGCTGGAGCTGCTCCCGGAGCTGCTGGAGCCGCTCAGACCGCCGCGGTTGCTGTTGCCGAGATCCGGGTTGTTCGAATCGATGTCCGAGTTTCCCGAATTGCCCAGATTGTTGTTACGATCCGCCATCGTATCCTCCTGCAGGTTTGACTACCGGCGCGCGATCGCGCGCCGCTGTCGGCGTGACGGGCAGGAGAAATGCCAATGGAACAGCATGTTTACGATTGACCGCTCCAGTTCGCCTTCATAGGTTGCCCCGCCCGTTCATGCATCCTTATCCATCGCTGGCGAGCGGCGCGCGTGTAGCCTTCGTAGCGCCCGCCGGCCCTCTTTCACTGCCATCCGACCTCGACCGCGCTCGCGAGAACGCGCGAAAACTCGGCTTCGAGGTCGACATGGGTGCTCATGTCGAGCAGCGGCACTTCTATTTCGCCGGCACCGACGAAGATCGCCTGGCCGATCTCAATCGCGCGCTTCGCGATCGCAGCATCGACGCCGTGTGGTGTCTGCGCGGCGGATATGGCGCGATGCGACTGCTCGACGGCATCGACTACGAGGCGCTGCGCCGCCGTCCCAAGGCGATCATCGGCTACTCGGACATCACCGCGTTGCACTGCGCGGTGGGCGTGCGGTGCGGCCTCTCGACGGTGCATGGACCGACGGCGCGCTCCCGGCTCTCGGAGTTCGCCGAGCGGTCATTGCGGGCGACGCTGTCGCGTGCGGGGGAGCCGTGCGGCACCTCCGAGGGCACACAGACACTTACGGGCGGCATCGCCCGCGGGCCGCTCGTCGGCGGCAATCTCGCGCTCCTCGTCTCGCTGCACGGCACGCCCTATCAGCCACGCTACGACGGCGCGATCCTCGTGATCGAGGACGTCAACGAGGCGTCGTATCGCATCGAGCGGATGCTGTGGACGCTGCGGCTGAGCGGCGCGCTGCAGCGATGCGCCGGGGTCGCGTTCGGGTCGTTCACCAATACGGGGGAAACGGAGGACGCGTCCCTCGGCGGCGACCGGAGCGTGGACGCCGTGCTGCGCGAGGCGGCGAAAGCAGCCGGGATCCCCGCCATCTGCGGCGTTCCGATGGGCCACATCCGCGATCAGTGGAGCATTCCGCTCGGCGCGTTCGCGGAGCTGGATGCCGACAACTGTCGTCTCACCGTGTCATTCGCATGAAGACCTACGAGCAGCTGCTGGCGGACACAAAGGCACGCGTCCGCGAGATGAGCGTGAAGGACGCGCTGGCGCTGCGCCACACCACGGGCGACGTCGTGTTCGTGGACGTGCGCGAGCCCCAGGAATACAACCTCGGAAAGATTCCGGGCGCGCTGACGATCTCGCGCGGCAACCTCGAGAAGAACATCGAGTCGCAAGTGCCGCGCGACAAGAACGTCGTAGTGTACTGCGCGAATGGAAATCGGTCGGCATTCGCTGCCGACGTCCTCGGCACGATGGGGTACGGGCAGGTGCGGTCGTTGAAGGAGGGATTCAGCGGGTGGGTGGCGGAGGGCGGCGAGGTCGAGTGAGCGGCGAAGCGTCCGCGGCTTCGCTGCACGCGTTGCTGGACCACGCGGACATGGCGCGTCTCGCGGACGCGTTGCGCGCGCGCAGCGGCGTGGCGATCGAGAGCGCTCCGCCCACGAGGCTCGCCGCGATCGCGCTGGTGTTCCGACTCGGCGAGCTGGGCGAGCCCGAGCTGCTCATGATCAAGCGGGCCGAGCACGAACAGGATCCGTGGAGCGGACACGTGGCGTGCCCGGGCGGGCGCATGGAGCCCGGCGATCGCGACCTGGAGCAGACGGCGATTCGCGAGACGTGGGAGGAGACAGGCATCGACGTGGGACGCGTTGGCCGCGTGCTCGGCACGCTGGACGACATCAGCCCGCGGACACCGGTGCTGCCGCCGAT
Source organism: Gemmatimonadaceae bacterium (assembly GCA_035248725.1). Lineage (GTDB taxonomy): Bacteria > Gemmatimonadota > Gemmatimonadetes > Gemmatimonadales > Gemmatimonadaceae > DASPMP01. The sequence continues at coordinate 38,885 of DATFHG010000210.1, forward strand.
CGTCATCCGTCCGTTCGTGGCCGCGGTCGCGTCCGACGTGGAGATCGTCGCGAGTCCGGAAGTGGCCGCGGCGTTCTGGGTGCCCCTGACCGCGCTGCGCGAGCGCGCCGCGTGGGGCAGCGGGATCGTGCAGGTGCGCGGCGTCGACCGCGAGGTGAGCACGTTCACGCACCAGGCATATCTCGTGTGGGGCCTCACCGAACGCGTGCTGCGGCAGCTCCTCGACCGGATGGCGTAGCGCGCGGACCGCCGGGCTTGACGGCGTCGCCGCAGGGAATAAGTTAGTTGCGACTAACTTTATATTTAGGCGAGCATGGCAAATCCGCAGATCAAGGTCGACGACGACGCCCCGCGGCCCCCGCGCCACTCCGATGGCTGGCGGCAGTCGCGCGTCGCGCCCAGTCTCGCCGAGGTCTATCGCACCATCCCCGTGGCGCACACCAGCTGGTGGCGCAAGGCGCTCGCGTTCGCCGGTCCCGGGTATCTCGTCGCCGTGGGATACATGGACCCCGGCAACTGGGCCACGGATCTCGCCGGCGGATCCGCCTTCGGCTACACGCTGCTGAGCGTCATCCTGCTCTCGAACCTCATGGCCATCCTGCTGCAGGGTCTGGCCGCGAAACTGGGGATCGTCACGGGGCGGGATCTCGCGCAGGCATGCCGCGACCACTTCGGACGGAACACCAACTTTGCGCTGTGGCTCCTGTGCGAGATCGCGATCGCGGCGTGCGACCTGGCCGAGGTGATCGGTGCGGCGATCGCGCTCAACCTGCTGTTCGGCATGCCGCTGACGTGGGGCGTGGTGGTCACCGCGCTCGACGTCATGATCGTGCTCTGGTTGCAGCACAAGGGATTTCGCATGCTCGAGGCGCTCGTCGTCGTGCTGGTGGCGACGGTGGGCATGTGCTTCCTGTTCGAGATCATGTTGTCGCGCCCCGACCTCGGCGGTGTGGTGCGCGGCTTCGTCCCCACGTCGGAGATTCTGCGCAATCCTGACATGCTCTACATCGCGATCGGCATCCTCGGCGCGACCGTCATGCCGCACAACCTGTATCTGCATTCTTCCGTCGTGCAGACGCGCAAGTACGAGGAGACGGCCTCGGGCAAGCGCGAGGCAACGCGATTCGCGTTTCTCGATTCCACGGTCGCGCTGAGCTTCGCGCTGTTCATCAACGCCGCGATCCTCATCGTCGCGGCCGCATCGTTCCACCGCGTCGGACGCCACGACGTCGCGGAGATCCAGGATGCATACAAGCTCCTCACGCCGCTGCTCGGCGCCGGCGCCAGCAGCGTGTTCGCGCTCGCCCTGCTCGCGTCCGGCATGAACTCCACGCTCACCGGCACGCTTGCCGGTCAGATCGTGATGGAAGGGTTCCTGAACATCCGCCTGCGGCCGTGGGTGCGCCGCCTGATCACACGCGCGATCGCGATCGTGCCGGCGGTGATCACGGCGGTCCTCTATGGCGAGGCGGGCACCGCGAAGCTGCTGGTGCTCAGCCAGGTGATTCTCAGCCTCCAGCTCTCGTTCGCGGTGTTTCCGCTGGTGCGCTTCACATCGGATCGCACGAAGATGGGCGCATTCGTCAATCCGGCATGGCTTCAGGTGCTCGCCTGGCTCGTCGCGTTCGTCATCGCCGCGTTGAACGCGTATCTCCTGTATCGCACGTTCTCGGGGTGGAGGGCCTGATGTACAAGCGTATCCTCGTGCCGCTGGAGAACACGCCGTACGACGAGGCAATCCTGCAGCACGTTCGCGACCTCGCGAAACTGTGCGGAGCATCCGTCGTGCTCATCCACGTGGCCGACGGCTGGGTCGCGCGCAACGTGACGCAGCTCTCCCTGCGCGAATCCGAGGAAATCCGCAAGGATCGCGAGTATCTCGAGACGATCTGCGAGGAGCTGACGCGCGACGGCATCGACGTGGACAGCGTGCTCGCGGGTGGCGAGCCTGCGCGCGAGATCGTCTCGGCGGCGGCGCGCGAGTCATGCGACCTGATCGCGATGTCCACTCACGGACATCGATTCGTGAAAGACATCCTCTACGGCAGCGTCGCCAACGACGTGCGCCACGCCACCACCGTGCCGGTGCTGCTCGTGCGCGGTGGTCCGGTGCTGGATCCAGAGGTGCAGGCGCGACGCGCCAGCGGACCGCGCCGGGTCACGGAAGAGGGCACGTGAGTCGCGCCCGCGCGCCACGTGCCGTGGATCTCACGGCGCCCGTCGAGGATTATCTCAAGGCCATCTACGAGCTGGAACGGTCCGGCGAGCCCGCCGAGACCAACGCCATCGCACGCATCCTCCGCATCGCTCCAGCGTCGGTGAGCGGGATGATGCGCCGGCTCGCGGGTCAACAGCTCATCACGCACGCACCCTATCGCGGAGCACGCCTGACCCCGGCCGGACGACGCGCTGCATTGCGCACCATCCGCCGCCACCGCGTCATCGAGGCGTATCTGACGTCTGCTCTGGGTTATTCGTGGGATCGTGTCCACGACGAGGCCGAGCGTCTCGAGCATGCCGCGTCCGACGAGCTGATCGATCGCATGGCCGCCGCGATCGGCGAACCGGCGACGGACCCGCACGGCGCGCCGATTCCAACACGCGATGGCACGCTGCGCGAGCAAACGCTTACATCGCTGCTCGACGTGCAGGCTGGCGAGCAGGCACGCGTCGAGCGAGTGGCGGACGACGACGCCAAGCTGCTGCGGTATCTGGCCGAGCTCGGCATCGTGCCGGGCGCGTCGATTCGCGTGATCGCACGCGAGCCGTTCGGCGGTCCGATTGCGGTGCGTCTGCCGTCCGGAACGAAGACGGTCGGGCCCGCGCTCGCCGCGCAGGTGCTCGTCGCGGGCAGCGCGAGAAAGCCGCGACCCGGCCGCTGACGGCCCACTCCTTGATGGAACGCGGGTCGAACACCGACGACCCAGTTTCAGAGGAGAGCCACCGTGGCGCAACGCATGCCCATCGATCCTGACAAGGGATTACCCGATCTCGTCAAACAACTCACGGACGACTCCAAGCGGTTGATGAGCGACGAGGTCCGGCTGGCCAAGCTGGAGACGGCGGAGAGCATTCGTGGCGCGGGGACCGGTGCCATGTGGCTGGGGCTGGCATTCGGCATTGGGGTGGTCGCGCTGGTGGCGTTCACGCTCTTCTTCGCCACGCTCTTCGGTCGAATCGCGAACGGACACTACTGGGTCGGCGCGTTGCTCGTCGCGGTCATCGAGATCGCCGGCGGGCTGTGGTTCCTGAAGCGCGGTCTGGCGCTCCTCGCGGCGGCGCCGTACTCGCTTCCCGATACGCGCGCCGGACTCAAGATCCTCAAGGGATAGGGCTCCGGCGTCTCAGCGGTCAGACACCTGATCGACGGTTCGTCTCCGGTCGCGAGCGTCGGCGGTCCTTTCCCCGCTCGAATCCGACCGACGCGAAGCCGCGTACGGATTCCCATTCGCCCGGAGCGCCGCCGGCGCTCCATCCGCGACGGAGCTCGGCTTCGATGTCCGGGAATGATCGTGCGAGATAGTCGGGATTCCGCGCTGCGACGTGACCCAGATAGTACGCGCGCCGCGCGTTCTCGAAATCCGTCGGATGCTCACCCGTGCTGTCGAAGTCGGATCGATAGAACGTGTCGTCGGCTTCGGTGATGTCCTCGGCGGCTTCGACGAGGGCGCGTCCGGTCCACCATCCGCCGATGGCGCCCGCGATGCCGCCGAGCAGTACGCCGAGCGGGCCCGCGGTGACACCGATCGCCGCGCCCGCGACGACGCCGGTGATGCCGCCCGCGGCCTGGCCGATATGATCGGCCGCGCTGGGAAGATTCTCGTGGTCAGCCATTGTCGTGCGAGAGAAGGGCAAGTTGAGGACCGCTTGACTTCGCATCGCAATCCGGACCGATTGAGTCATGCCCGGCGCGATTCGACTTGGCACCCAGGGATGGAACTATGACGCGTGGGTGGGGCCCTTCTATCCGGACGCGACGCCTCCCGCGGATTTTCTCACCATCTATTCACGCGCGTTCGATACCGTCGAGGTGGATTCGACGTTCTACGCGGTGCCGCCGTCGAAGACGATTCGTGGCTGGGCGCAGCGCACACCGTCCACGTTCACGTTCGCGCTGAAACTGCCGCAGGAGATCACGCACGAGCGGCGCTTTCGCGACGTCGATGACATCGCGAAGGAATTTTTCGATCGCGCCCGCGAGCTCGAGGACAAGCTCGGCCCCGTGCTGATCCAGCTCGGACCCGATTTTCTGCCCGCGGAGCTGCCGGCGCTCGCGAAATTTCTGCCGGCCCTCCCGGAGGACATCGCGTTCGCCGTCGAGTTTCGCGACAAGGGATGGATTCACGACGGGGTGATCGCGCTGCTGTCGGAGCACAACGTCGCGCTCGCGCTCACCGACGCGCGTTGGATTCCGCGGAAGCAGATGCTCGCGCTGGCGGAGCGACCGACGGCGGATTTCGCGTACATCAGATGGATGGGCGCCGATCGCGAGATCGTGGACTATTCGCGCATCCAGATCGATCGTGCGCGCGAGCTGGAGCTCTGGTCCGGCGTCATCTCGCAGCTCGCGCATCGCGGGCGCACGGTGTACGGTTACGTCAACAACCATTTCGCCGGCCATTCGCCCGCGTCCGTTCGCGAGCTGCAACGCATGCTGGCGCTCTCCCCCGTCGACCCCGAGCAGCTGGGCGAGCAGATGACGCTGTTCTGATGACGACCGCACCTCCGATCCCTCGAGCAATTCCCCGGCACGCGTCGCGCGCACCGACGGATGACGTGCTGGCGCCCGCGACGCCATTCGCCTGGCACCCGCCGACGGTGGTGCTGGCGGCGCTCTTCGTCATGATCGGGGTCTACTGGGACATCTCGTGGCACATGTCCATCGGCCGCGACACGTTCTGGACGCCCGCGCATCTATTGATACAGGCCGGTGGGCTGATCGCCGGCCTGACGTCGGGGTACGTCGCTTTGCGCACGACGTTCGGCACCGACCACGCGGCGCGCGCGTCTGCCGTCACGTTCTGGGGATTTCGCGCGCCCTTGGGCGCATGGGTGTGCGTGTGGGGCTGTCTCGCGATGGTCACGTCGGCGCCCTTCGACAACTGGTGGCACAACGCATACGGCCTCGACGTGCGCATCATCAGCCCGCCGCACACGATCCTCGCGCTCGGCATCGGCGCGATCGGTGTCGGCGCACTGCTGCTCTCCGCGGCGGCGCAGAATCGCGAGGCCCGGGAGCGCACGATCGCCATGTGGCTGTTCATCGTCGCGGGCGCGTTGCTGCTCATGGACCGCGCCGTAATGCTCACCGAGTACAGCGGCAAGAACCAGATGCATGGCGGGAGGTTCTACCGCGCTGCGATGCTGGCGTATCCCATGGCGATCGTGATGATGACCCGTGCGTCGCGCATGAAGTGGGCGGGCACGCTGACCGCCGCGATCTTCACGGGGATCATGCTCACATTGATGTGGATCATCCAGCTTTTTCCGGCAACGCCGAAGCTGGGCCCCATCTATCAGCCGATCACGCACATGGTGGGGATGGCGTTCCCGGCGCTCGTCGTCGTGCCGGCGGTGGGCGTCGACGTCCTGCTGCAACGGGGGCGGGCGCGGCCGCTGGCCCTCGCCCCGCTGATCTCGATCGTGTTCCTCGTCCTGTTCCTCGCCGCGGAGTGGCCGTTCGCGTCGTTTCTCATGACGCCCGCCGCGCGCAACTGGGTCTTCAACGCCGACAACTTCGTGTTCTGGATGTCGCCATCGGGCGTGGAATGGAGCCGGCACTGGGCGACGCCGGAGCCCGGTGCGTGGCCAATGCCCGCGCAGCTGGCCATCGCGCTCGTCGTCGGCACGATCTCGAGCTACGTCGGTCTGTGGTTCGGAACGTGGCTCGCGCGCGTGCGCCGGTGAGCGCTCCGGTGCGCGCGATCGCGCGCGCGTTCGCTGCTGCATCGTGCGCGATCGTGCTGACGGCCCACGTGGGCAGCCCGGACGTCTTCTTCACGGGAACCGCCGGGCCGTACGCGATCCGCGTCACCATTCGTCCGCCGGACGTGGTACCCGGAATCGCGCGCGTCACGGTGTACGCGCCGCACAGCGTGCAGCACGTGTCCATCAGGCCCGTGTTCTGGCGGGCGGGGTCGCGCGGTGCGCCCTCGGCGGACGACATGCAGCGAACGGTCGCGAACGGCGAGGCACGTTTCGACGGTTCCATCTGGCTGATGGCACGCGGCGCGTACAGCGTCGACGTGCGCGTGGAGGGAGCGGCGGGCAGCGCCCTCGTGTCCGTCCCTGTTGCGTCCATCGCCACCGGGCGGCTGGCACTGAGTCCCGCGCTCGCCGCGCTGCTCGTGGCCCTCGGCATCGTTCTCGTGGCGGGCCTGGTGAACATCGTGTACAAGGGCGCCGGCGAAAGTCTCGTCGAGCCCGGCGGCACGATGGAGGCATCGCGGATCCGACGCGCGCGTCGCATCGCGGCGGTCTCCGTCCCGATCCTCGGTGTTGCCGTGCTGGGCGGTGCTCGGTGGTGGGGCGCGGTTGACCGTGATTACGAGCGCACGGTGTACCGGCCGTCGGCGCTCCGGCTGGCGCGGACGTCGGACACACTGCGCGTGGCCGCTTCGGACACCTTGTGGCTGCCCAACCGGCCGGCGAGGTACGTCGCGGATCACGGCAAGCTGATGCACCTGTTCCTGATCCGGCAGGACGGACGTGCATTCGCGCACCTGCATCCCGTCGTGACCGACAGCGCGACGATTCCCGCGTTCCTGACGCTCGTGCCCCCGCTGCCCGCCGGCTCCTACCGGGTATTTGCCGACGTCGTGCACGAGAACGGATTCGCGCGAACCCTGATCGGCGACCTCGCGCTGTCAGCGCCGGCGCACACCGGCACCGCGACCGACCCGGACGACGCCTGGTTCGTGGGAGATGCGCCGCACGACGGAAACGCGCGTCTGGCGGACGGTTCGCTGATGCATCTCGACGTGTCGCCCGGAGCTCGCGTCCAGTCGGGACAGGAAATGTCGTTCCGCGTCACGGTGAGCGACCCGTCCGGTAAGCCGGCGCAGCTCGAGCCCTACCTCGGCATGGCAGGCCACGCGGTCGTCGAGCGTGACGACGGCTCCGTATACGTCCACCTGCATCCGATGGGTACGGTGAGCGCGGCCGCGCAAGGCGTCCTGCTGGCGCGCGATCGCGGCGACACCACAGCGGACGGAGGATTGCGCGCGGTCGACGCGGTCGCGATGTCACACGTGCCGAGCGATGTCATCGCGATTCCATACGCGTTCCCGCGGGGGGGCAGCTATCGCGTGTTCGTGCAGGTGAAACGCAATGGTCGCGTTCTTACCGGCGCCTTCGCGCTCGTCGTCGCAGACGCCCCGTCGGCCGCGCGTTAGCCCGGTGGTTCGCAACCTCAAACAGTTCGTCGCGATCGCGTTCCTGCTGGCGATCGTCTTCATCGCCATGGGGTTCTGGCAGATCGCGCGGCTGAAGCAGCGTCGCGTGCGCAACGCGCAGGTGCTCGCACGCATGCGCGAACCCGTCGTTCCGTTCGAGCGCCTCGGCGACACCCTCTCGTATCGTCGCGCGCAGGTCACCGGCACGCCGGACTACGCCAACGAGATCGTGCTGACCGGACGTTCGCGCAACGGCTCACCCGGCGTCTATTTCCTGACGCCTGTGCGTCCCGCGCACGGAGACACCGCGGCGGTCGTGATCCGCGGCTGGGTGTATTCGCCGGATGCCGCGACGGTGGAGTCATCCCGCTGGAGGGAAGCGCGCGACTCGTTCAGCGGCTACGTGTCCGCCCTCCCGGACGGCCCCATCGCGCGGGCTGGCCAGCGCGCGCGCTCGATTCGAAGGTTGACGTTGTCGGGGGTCCAATCGCTGCTGCCTTATCCCGTCTCCCGCATGTATCTCATCTCGGAGGACGCCGCCGCCGATACCGCGCCCGCGCGTCTGCCGCAACCCGCGCTCGACGAAGGTTCGCACCTGAGCTACGCGATCCAGTGGTTTTCCTTCGCCACCATCGCGATCGTCGGCGCCGCGACCGTCGTTGCGCAGGCACGTCTTTCGCCAGATGCCGGAACCGGGCAGAAGTAGATTGAGACGAGTCGTGAGCCGGGAGTAGCGAGTTGGGAGCAACATTCCCAACTCCAAGCTCCCAACTCACGACTCAGTGGCTCGAACGTGGAGTGGAGATGCCTACCAAACAGCAGCTCGCCAGCGAAACCGAAGCGCGCGACGTCGCCGAGGCGGCGCGCGAGAGCGAGTGGGGTGGAGCGAGTTTCGTCCGCGAGCTCTTCCTGGGTCGTTTCCCGCTGCACCTGATCGATCCGTACCCGGAAAGCGATCCCGAAGAGGAGCGGCGTGCGGCCCCGTTCATGGAGCAGCTGCGCGAGTTTCTCACGCGCGTCGACTCGGACATGATCGACCGCACGGGTGAGATCCCCGAGGAGTACGTGCAGGAGCTGCGCGACATGGGCGCGTTCGGGATCAAGATCCCGACGGAATACGGCGGACTGGGTCTGCACTACTCCAGCTATGTGAAGGCGATGGCGATGGTCACGTCCAAGGACGGATCGCTGACCGCGCTGCTCTCCGCGCACCAGTCCATCGGCTTGCCGCAGCCCCTCATGCTGTTCGGCAATGACGAACAGAAGAAGAAGTTCTTCCCGCGACTGGCGAAGGGTGCGATCTCGGCATTCGCGCTCACCGAGGTACACGCCGGCTCGGACCCCGCGAACATGTCCACG
>DATFHG010000211.1:0-6121 GCA_035248725.1 Gemmatimonadaceae bacterium
GTATGCGAGGGCTGGGGCTCGCACTGACGAGCGCGTACCTCGCAGGCACGTGGGTCTTTGTCGCGAGTGCGCTCGTGTTCGGCGTACGCGGAGACTGCGGCTGCTTTGGCGCCTTCCGCTCGACGCCGCTCGACGCTGGCACGCTGCTGCGCGTTACCGGAATGCTCCTCGTTTCGGCAACAACCGCCGCAGTAGTCCTCGCGCCCCTCGTGTCGCTCGCGACCGCCGGGCCGCTACCAATCGCCGGTCTGGGTCTGCTGTCCATCGCTGGAACCGTGGCGGCGGTCGCCGTCGTGCTGCTCCTGCGGCGAGTCGTAGATGCGCGTGTAAGGGTGACAGGATGATTGATCTCTTCGGCGTGAGTTATGTCGTGCTTTGGCTCATCGTTCTTGTGCTCGCGGTCGCCGTCATCGTCCTCGCGCACGCACTCGGGACCTTGTACCTCGGATCCCGCGAAGCGATCGAACGAGACGGGTTGACGGATCGGGGAGCCCGCGCCGGCGTTTGCAGGGCGCGACCTTGCGGGGACGACCGTCCCATCTGCGCAGCTCCACGGCACCTGGCTGGCGATCATCTTCGCCTCTCCCGCCTGCAACGTTTGTCGGCGGATGTTGCCCGGGCTTAACGCGTTCGTGCACTCCCTCGAGGAGTCCGCGCGCATCGTGCTCGCGGTTCGCGGGACGGTGGAGGAGGCGCGCGTGCTGGGAGACGATGCCGATCCGACGATCTTGGTCCTCGCAATCGGCGCCCATGGCGTGGCCGAGCAGTTCGGCGTGCGCGTGAGCCCGTATCTCACTGTCGTTGATCCAGACGGGCGCGTGCGCGCCAAAGGTCTTGTGAACACAGCGGACGACATCGCACACAAGTTCGCCGAGGCGGGTTTCCGGCATACCAGTGTCGGACGACACGTTCACGCCGACGCGCTCGTGGAGGTGCATCCATGAACGATCGAGAGCTCGACGACCAGTTGCGCCTTGGCATCGAACGTTTCGCGCGTCGCATGAATCGGCGACACTTCGTGACGCGCACGCTCCGCACGGGATTCGCCGTGCTCACGTCCGTCGTTCTCGGCTCCGTGGTCGCGGGTCAGCAGGCGTTCGCGGCGGGTTGCACATGCACGCTGCCAGGTGGCAACGCGTGCTCCGGCTGCCAGGGCGGCACATTCGGTGGCTGTCCGTCTGGTTGCAGCACCTGCAGCTCGAATGATGGGTGTGGCAATCCGAACCCATGTCCGCACCTCACCGGACACTGGAGCTCGTGTGGCTGCGGAACCTGCGGCGGCGGATGTGTCGAGTGCTGGGACTGTGAGTGTCCAGACTGCGGCCACCTGTGCGGTTGCAAGAGCGCGTGCAATTGCTGCAATTGCTGTTCGCCCGCGGACATCGCGCTCGAGATGCGACGGATTGCAGCCGAACAGACCGAGTTGGCTCATGCGAGTGCTCTGCCACGGTGACCACGCGCGGTCGCGCGGGCATTCTCGCTGCGGCGATGCTGTTGGGCTGCGCGCCAGGGGGTGGGCTTGGATCGGCGAGTCCCGCCTCCTGCGCACAGACGCCCACGAGCAGCGTGGTACTGCCCGCGCCTTCACCGCACGTTCGCTGGGGCGTGCGGGCTGGTGACGCGTTTTTTCTGATATCCGGCAGCAACGGCGAACGCCCTGTCTTTAAGGCCGCGCCGGCGCCAGCAGCGAAGGTCGCACTGATCTTTGACCCTCCGCTCGCAACTGCGCCTCGTGCGGTGCGCGTCGAGGCGCGCGAACCGGGGAGCGCCACGACCGTGAGTACAACCATGGATCAGTACGCCTCTGACGAAGGCGCCGGTTGGATCGGAAGCTTTGCATTCCCGCGCGCCGGCTGCTGGCAGCTTCGCGTGGTCGACCCGACCGGGACGGCGCCCGTGATAGTCCTGGTCACGAACTGACGCACATGGGCTGACCCCGCACGCCCTGATGTGTTTCTTGCGTGGATGGATCGGTGGCCGCTTTCCTGACGCGCGGAGTTGGTCGGTCCGGCGCGTCTTTCGTGCGTATTTAGTTCCGGCGTTCGAAAATTTCGACCCCTGCCCTGACCAAGTTCGCGCGGGGTCGTGACATCTTCTTCACTCCCCGCGCCGGACCGACCGTCGGGGATCGTACTCGCATCGCTCGCGCGTGGGGCGTCTTTCGCGATCGTGCCTTCGACCGCGGCAAGATCCGCGAGCGACAACCGTGTGGGCGCGCCGGGAACGCGCCAGGCGACGCGCAGGGCATCACCCGCGCGCTGCTCGTCGATCTAGATGAATCGGAACGTGCTCCCGGTCTGTGGACGCGCGTACTCGTATCGAAGCGCGGCATACGTCGCGCTACAGAGTGACTGCGCCCGCGTATCAGTCGGCGTGACCGTCAGCACGAGCGGCCACACCGGAATGAACGTGCGCCACGCCGAGCTGCGATAGAGGTCGAGGTACCGCGGGATCTTCTTCGCGAAGTAGCGCGTTCCCTCCGTGCCGACGTCGACCTCGAGAAACGCGTGCAGTCGCTTCTGCCCGCAGCGGTAGACCAACCGCGCGTCGGGGACGATCGAGGCGCCCTCGCCGAGCCGCATCGCGATCTGCCAATCCGACTCCCAGAGCTGCAGTTCCTCGTCCGTGGCCGCCCTCGCCGTTCGGCGAAAGCTGAGCTCGATCTCGTTCGCCAGGAGGCTGTGGGCGAGCAGAAACGTGCCTCTGGCGGCCGGACGGCGCCGCGGCAGGTCTCGGAGGCTGAGCGCGACCCGTCGCATGCCCGGGGTGGTGAGGTAGTACGCCGGAGCGCTTGAGCCGGCGGGCACGCCGCCAGCGTTGCGGGTCGTTGCGGCGACGAAGCCGAGCCGCTGGAGGCGTCCAAGAACGCGCCATGTCACGACCGCTCGCGACCGCGGCGTGAGAGTGGAGTCCGCATGGAGGAGCTCCTGGAGCTGCAGGCGCGTGAGGAATCGGCGCGTCGCGATCTGATGCAGGACCTCATCGTCCCGCCCCGGCCCCGGCATCAACGTTTCAGCGAGGCTCCTCGAGGATGCGAGGAGGTCGCGAGAAACTCAGGATAGCTGCGACGCGCCGGAAGCAGTCGCTATCGGCGCGTGCGCTCGCGTCCACGTTGGGCGAAGCCAATGCACAACCAACGGGTGAACCAACACGATCGGAGGAGTGTTTAGCCCAGCAACGAGCATGGGTCGTAGGACACAAGTCCGGTTCGATGAAGGAAGCAGCTCCGAAATCGTGTCAGGCGCTGCCATGAACCGATCACGAAACCGCCGATTGTGGCCGGCATTCGGCCGCGCTACACACTATCGGCGGTGTAATCGGCGGCGGAGTGCCGATCGGGACGCGTTCGACTTCGACTGCCTCACTTATTCGTTCGTGATGGGGAGTTAGCAGGTTGGGTTTGCCTGCCACGAGGATGGAAGGCCTCGCCACGTGCGGCGCCGGAAATGTTGAGTGTCCGTTACCACACTGTCGGCCCCCGTGCATGTAGCCGCTGTCGCGGCGAGGTTCAGTCAAGCCTTCGCGACGTCCAATTCCAGGGCGCCATGGGAAGGATCACATTCATGAGCCGAACCTCAGTTGCCATCCTCCTGGCAGCAGTTGTCGCAGTCCTGCTGTCCAGCGTTCCGTCGCTCGCAGCGGAACCGGCGGGTCGCGCCCAAGCACCGCGCCAAGATCCGCCGAAGCCGCCCCGCGACTGGAGCGGAAAGCGGCCTCCTCAATCAGGCGTCACGGACCTTCCTGTCTCATTCAAATCAGGAACGATTCGCGCACGCCTTGCGCCAGGTGCGGCGATCAGCACCGTCATGCAGAAGCACGGCCTCTCCGGTTCCGCCGCGCTCGTCAACCATCCACCGTTCGGTCGTGCGGCGCTCGCGGCTGGCCTCGATCGGGAATTTCGCATCGAGGTGCCCGCTGGCGCCGAGAAGGCGATGGTGAAGAAGTTGGCTGCAGCCGCACAGGACTTTGAGTTCGTCCAGATGGATTGGGTTGAGGAGACATTCCTCGCCCTAACGCCCGTGGACACGCTCTATCAAGCCGGTTTCCAGGGCAACGTCACTGCCCTTGGGATGCCATCAGCTTGGGACGTGAGTGTCGCGACTCCAAGCGTCGTTGTCGCATTCATCGGCACAGGCATTCGCGGCACCCACGAGGACCTGACGGGAAAGCAGGTCACAGGCCACGACTTCAGTGTCAGTCCCGCGCGGGACATCCCTCCTGGCACCTCTTACGACCCCTGTGATCATGAGAGTCTCGTGACCGGTGCTGGTGCGGCTTCTACCAACAACGGCCGTGGCATCGCAAGCACCGGATTCAACGTTTCGATCATGCCGGTCAAGACGTGGAGCGACTCCTGTTTCCGCTCGACGCTCTATACCCGCGCCGATGCAATCTCGTGGGCGTTCGACCATGGGGCGGCTGTGATCAATCTCTCGTACGAGCACTACGACATCGACGGCGGGGAGGCATCGATCATTCAGGCGGTGCATCAATACGGAGGCGCTGTGGTAGCGGCCGCCGGAAACGACAATCGTGACGCGTCGGTCTACTCGCCATATCCGTGCGTCGACCTCTACTTGTTCTGCATCGGGGCTTCGGACAACAGCGGAAACCGCTGGAAGACGGCAGACGCCAGTGCCTGCCCCTTCCCGACGGCCGACCCGGGCACCACGACACCGCTCTGTGGCAGCAATTACGGGTCGCCAGTGGACTACGCCGCGCCAGGCATCGGGATCTGGTCGACATCGAATCGAGCCGACGCGGGCGACCTCGCGTACGAGGCCGGGGACGGCACGTCGATCGCAGCACCGCAGGCTTCAGGGATTCTTGGATTGCTTAAAGCAACGGGGTGCACGCCCGATCGCAGCCACGAGGCGCTGTACACAACATCGTCGCTCGGGATGTCACCGTGGACTGCATTTGGGTTCATCAATGCGGGCGCCGCGTTGCACCACTTCGGATCTGTCTGTCCTCCGTGACAAACGTGATGTGGGCGCGCCGGTCGATTGGACTTGCGGCGTCCGTGGTCATCGCGTGCGGAACGCTCAATGGTCCGAACGAGTCCCGCGACACAACAGTCGTCTATTACGTCGAGAGTCAGCGACTTGAACCGTGGGCGCCGCAGCTGAGCGGCACCATGCCGCAGGACTGGGAGGCCAGCGCGCGCGATGATCTCGCGCGCGCGGGCCTCACGGCGCACCGACTTGAACAGATTGATCTTCGGGCGCCCGATCTTGAGCCTGCAATCTGTGCGGCTTGTCCCACTGGGTTTGTTTTAAAGGTCGAGCTGCCACGAGCTGAAGAGCGAGCCGCATTGGATCGGTGCTTTGTCCGTTCGCTTCCGGACTTTCGCGGCCCAGCTTCGGTAGAAGCCTTGACTGCTGCGCGGCGGACGGATTGCAAGCCTCTCTATCGCTAGTACCCAACTCCAGGTTCTCACCGCAGTCGAACTAACTCCGATCTCGTGTTGTCGATGCACGCGTAGGTGCTGATCAAGACAGCCTCGCGAGGGATATAGGCATGGTCCGACACCTGTCGCTGATATTGCCCGCACGTCACGCCCTAGCGCGCCCATGAATCTCCCCGTCAGCCCGTTTGCTGAGGGAGCCAGCACGCCGCAATTACCAAGAAACTTTTAGTTCGTGCAGTGCTCTCCCTGCTTGCCGTGGCCGCGCCGTTACGAAGTCGTGCGGCATTCGTGCGTTGACCCGCGAGAAAATCGTGATGAACTGCCATCGGACTGTGACGTCTCAGTCGAACATTCGTTAGCAAGACTTCAGGAGGTATTGAGGTGCGAGCCAAGGCTGTTTCGGCCATCGCCGTGTGCGCGTTAGTCCTCGCTCTGATCGGGAGTCCTGCGCTCGCGCAGGGGAGTCAAGGCGGATACGGATACGATGGCGTCAACATTCGCACTGGCGCCGCGACGTCCTATACCTCGATAGGTCTCGGCTACATCCCCGACGGTCTCTGCCTTTTCTACCTGCTACAAGGCGAGACCATCAACGGCGAGTCTTGGTGGGGAAATCACACGAACGGGACCACGGGCGTGGGGCCCGGATTCAGCAACATGTTCTACCTGTATTACTCCCCCGGTGTTTCGTGTTAGGCGCCAGTCGTGGAA
>DATFHG010000212.1:0-14477 GCA_035248725.1 Gemmatimonadaceae bacterium
CCGCGCGGTGGACGTGCGCGCCGGCGAGATGACCAGGGCCGATCTCGCGATCCCGTCGGGCGCGACGATCAATCGGCTGGTGTGCGGGGACGACGGACGCGCGGATTCCACGGGGCTCGTCGTCGGTATGCTCCGCGACGCGAAGACCGGCACCGCGCTCACCACCGGGACCGTGCAGGCCACGTGGCAGGAGCTGGTGCTCGCGAAGGGCGCGTTCTCCAGCGAAGACCAGTACACGTCGGCCGTGCTCTCGTCGTCGGGTTGGTTCGCACTGTGCCATGTGCCCGCGGCAGTGGACGTTCTCACGCGCGCGTTTCGCGGCGTGGACTCGACCGGCTACCTCACCGTGAACGTGCCGCTGAGCGGCGTGCTGCGTCGCGATTTCGTCATCGGTGGCACCGCGGACATTCGCGGCGTCGTGACCAGCGACAAGGGCGCCGTGGCCGGCGCGCGCGTCGGCGTGGCGGGAACCGAACGGATGACGCGCACTGACAGCGCAGGAGCGTTCCGACTCGGCGGCATTCCGGCCGGATCGCAGACGATCGAGTTTCGCGCGCTCGGCTTTTCTCCCGAAACGCGCGAAGTGGAGCTCGCGCCCGAGCGTGATTCCGTGCTCGACGTCCGGCTCACGTCCGTGAAGCAGGTCCTCGACACCATCCATGTGGTCGCGACGCGCATTTTCGACGCGGACGTCAACGGCTTCGCGCGCCGCAAGCGGCAGGGATTCGGCCGGTTCATCGACGAGGAGCAGATCGCGAGGCGCAGCCCCTTCGACGTCTACAGCATTCTCTACGGGACGCCGTCGCTGCAGATCGTGCATCAGGGGTTCGACAAGAGCGTCCTGATGCGCGGACCCGTCGGCTGGTGCAGGCCCACGGTGTGGATGAACGGCGTGCGGATGCCGGAGGACATGCTCGGCGAGCTGGATCTGCTCGTGCGGCCGGAGGAGCTCGGCGGCATCGAGATCTACAATCACGGAACCGTGCCGGCGGAGTTCTACAACTTCAACAACTGTGGCGCGATCGTGATGTGGACGCGCCCGCCGCTGGCGAAGCCGAAGGGCTAAGGCGCGGCGGCCACAGGCAGTCCGGGAAGCGCGCCGGTGTCATGCTGCAGACGCCGCAAGCGCATCGCGAGCTGGACGTACGCCACGTCGGATGGGGTGAGCGCGGACTCGGTGCCGCCCGAGGGTGTCGACACGGTGGGCCACGCGTACGTGTGACCGAAGCCGATGAGGTGCAGCAGCTCGTGCGTCACCACGTGCGCATCGTGGAACGTCGCCGCGCGGCGGAACAGCACGATCCCGTCGCCCGCGTTGCCCGCCGCGCCCCACGAGACGGACGTGTGTCCCTCGCTCGACTGCATCGACAGCTCGACCGACGCGACCGGGCCGCGCACCGTGTCCAACATGCCGGCCGGCTCGAACAGGTGCATGCCCAGGTCGGTCTCCATGCGGCGCGCCGCCGACCAGAAGGCGGCCGAGTCGGCGCCGGTGATGGGTTCGAAGGAACGCGCGCGATCGAACGCGACGCGCAGGGGAAACGCATCCTCTGCCCATCCCAGCAGTCGTCGCGGCGCGGTGCCCGAGATGGGCACCAGGCGCCAGAAGCCCGCGCCTCCCGCGGTGCGCTGCAGCGCCTTCGCCGCGTCGATGGGCACGTCCTGACCGGCGTACGTGCCGGCGTCGATGCGCCAGTGGGTCGGTACGAGCGCGATGCGCAGGTGCTGGAGATCGCGTTGTGAATGCACGCGCACGTCGACGCTGTGGTACTCCGCGGCGTTGCGCAGTGGCGCGCCGACGAGCTCGACGCTCACGTCCGGCGGCAGACGCACGCGCGACGTGAAGTGACCGTCGACGACGCCGATCGCCTGCCCGAGCTGTCCGACGCGAAGCTCCAGCTGCATCGGCGGCGGCGCGCTACCGTCGAGGGTGATGAATTGTCCGTCGATCAGCGGGCGCACCAGCACTCGCGCCGCGCCCTGCACGCGTCCGGCCGCAGTCCATGCGACGACGTTCGCGTCGCCCGCACCGATGGCGGACACCGTGCCGCGCGTGGCGTCCAACGCGGTCACGCGCAGCACGCTCGTGGCGCCACTCGCCCACTGCACCGCTCCGCCGGCCAGCTCCTGGCCGGTCGCGTCGCGCAGCACCACCGTTGCGACACCGGATTCATCCGACCAGAGCTCCGGCCGGTCCAGGCGGATCCGCATCGCCGCCGCGGGAACGACGACGCCGAAGTCGATGCGGCCGACCTTCTCGACCTCCGCGAAGACGTGCTGCGTGTCCGCGCTCGCGCCCGGCGTGAACGTCGCGCTCGCGAGACCAAGCGTGTCGGTGCGATCGCGGACCACATGGAAGGCTGCGCCGGAGCCGAGTTGCGCGGTGGTCCAGCGCACGGGGACGCCGGCGAGCTCCACGCCGCGATTGTCGTACGCGCGCACGACGAGCGGGGTGTCGAGCGGCACGAGCGCGCGCAGCACGTGCAGGTCCTGCGTCACGCGCTGAATCGCCGACGCGACGCGTACCACGCGAACGACGCGGCGGACGACCGGCGCCGTGTCCGCGACCGCCGAGTCGGCTGACATGCGCGGCCCATCTGCACGCGGCCTCCTCGTCGTGCGCTCACACGCCGGCAGCGCCAACGCCAGCCAACACCCGCCGCATGCAACGGCGACCCGCAACGCGTATCTATAAAGCATGCGAGTGGACAAATGGCTGTGGGCCGCCCGCTTCTTCAAGACGCGATCGCAGGCGTCCGAGGCGGTGGACGGCGGCCACGTCGAAGTGAACGGTGATCGCGCGAAGCCGTCGAAGGCGGTCAAGGTCGGTGACGAGCTGCGTATCCGTCTGCACCAGAACACCTTCGTGATCCACGTGCGCGCGCTCATCGAGCAGCGCGGTTCCGCCAGTGTCGCGCAGACGATGTACCAGGAGACGCCCGAGAGCCGGGCCGAACGTGAGCGGCTCGCGGAGCAGCGACGCCTGGCGCCCGTGCCGGCGTACGAGGAAGGCGGCCGCCCGACGAAGCGCGACCGCCGCGACCTCTCCCGCGTGAAGCGGCGCTACTAGTTCCCGGACGTTCCGCGCGTCGACGACGACGCGACGCGGAGCAGCTCCTGCTGCGTCTTGCTGCGCTTGAGCAGCTCGATGGCGCGCGTGAGCGCGTGATCGTCCGGCGCCGCGCGACGCTTGGCCTCGGCGTCACCGAAGGCGCGGCGGGCCACGCGCCGGTCCAGCTCCTCGCCGAACAGGTTCGTCGCCACCGTATCGAAGCGCGCGTCGATGGTCACACCCGCGGCGCGCAGCCGGCGGCGCAGCTCGGCGTTGTTCTCCGCGCTGATCGTGAAATCGGGCTTCACGTGCGTGCGGAGCTCGCCGGTATACTGCTGCAGCACGGTCTGGATCTGCTGTGCCCGCGGCGCCACCGCGCGCAGGAATTCCTGCCGCAGCGTCGAGATCGTGTCTTCGTGCACGAGGAAGTCCGGCACGATGCCACCACCGCCGTACACGGTGCGGCCGGCGTCCGTCCGGAAGCGCGGCCGCTTGAGACGTGTCTCCTCGGTCTCGATCGAGTCGGCTGACCCTTCGATGATCTTGCCGTCCTCGAGACGACCCTCGAGCACCTTGCCGTCCTCCGTGATCCGCCGCTCCCGATGGATGGAACGACCGCTCGGCGTATACCACTTGCCCGTGGTGAGCTTGAGCGAGTAGCCGCCGTCCAGTGTGTAGAGCGACTGGACGAGCCCCTTGCCGAACGTCGTCGAGCCGAGGACGAGCGCGCGATCGTGATCCTGGAGCGCGCCCGCGACGATCTCGGCGGCGGACGCGGTGCCGCCGTCCGTCAGGACGACGAGCGGGAGACCGTTGGCGATGTGCTCACCGGAGGCATGCGACACTTCATCCGCTGCATCGCGCGCGCGAACGGTGACAATGTCCTGGCCATCCCTGAGAAAGAGGCTGCTGATCGCGAGTGACTGCTCGACGATGCCGCCGCCGTTGTCGCGGAGGTCGAGCACGAGCCCCCTGGCGCCCTGCGCGATGAGCTGGCGCACGGCTTCCTGGACTTCGTCCGCGGCGTTCTCGTTGAACGTCTGCAGCGGGATGTAGCCCTCGCCATCGATGACGGCGGTGTACGGCACCGCGGGCACGTGCACTTCGCGCCGCGTCATCTCGATGCGGATCGGCGTCGCCACGCCCTCGCGCTGGAAGGACACCGTCACCTTGGACCCCGGTGTGCCGCGCAGGTGGTCCGAGACCTTGCTCAGCCCCCACCCTTTCGTGGACGTATCCGCGATCGCGGTGATGAGGTCGCCCTCGCGCACGCCGGCGTTCTCGGCTGGGGTGTTGGGGAAGACGCGCTGCACGCTCACGGCCTTGTCGTCCTCTTCGCCGAGCAGCATGCCGGTGCCGCCATAGCGGCCGTTGGTGCCGCGCGAGAATTCCTCGCTTTCCGACGGCGTGAAGAGCTCCGAATACGGATCGTGCAGCTCTTTCACCAGTCCGCGCGCCGCACGCGACATGATCTCCTGACTGTTGAGCGTGTCGACGAACTGCCCCGACACGAGCGACAGCACCTGATCGAAGAGCCGCGCGTTGGCCCGGGCCGGCGGCTCCTGCAGGAGGAAACCGCCCGCGACGATGGGCACGAGGAGGAGCGCTGCGACGAGCGTCGTACGATTGCGCGACATGTGAGACGGGCGACAGGAGAGGACGACGGCGACGGGAGCCGCGTGTTCAAGAAGCGAGCGAGTACGGCGAAAGTCAACGTGACGCGCGACGCGTCCGCGACCCGGCCTCCACGTGGGACAGAATGGCCACGAGCGCGGCGTCGAACCGCTGCTCGCGCGTACCGCCGACCTCCACGAACGCCAGCCCCAGCTGCTGGAGCTTCGCAACGAAGAGCGCATGCATTGCATCGCGCATGTGGCCGCGGTCGCGCACGCCATCGGCAATCCACGGAATGTCGGGCTGCATGAGCAGGTAGAGATCGGCGGCTCGGCGGCGTGCTTCCGCTTCGATCCATTCGGGACAGCGGCCGAAGTAGTGCTCGCAGTAGACGACGGTGCTCACGAGGTCCGTGTCGAGGATGACGATGTCGGTGGCGCGCGCGACGGCGGCGTCCTCGAGGGCCATCTGTCCGCGCGCGATGGGGCCGTGATCCGCGAAGCCCAGCGGGCCCTGCTTCGACGCGGCATATCCGCGCACGAACTCTTCCGCGAGCGGCGCGCTCAAATGCGCGGCGAGGCGATGCGCGAGCTCGGTCTTGCCCGTGGACTCCGAGCCGGTGAGAACGACCTTGATCACGCCGGCGCGAGCCGTGCCTCGCGATCGCGGGCGTAGCTGCGGCGCCATTCCACCAGTCCCATCACCGCGAGCCCGAGAAAGACGACGTACAGCGCCGACGTCACCGCGAGGTGCTTCACGAGATACATGGGGACGTAGACGATGTCGGCGATGATCCACAGCACCCAGTTCTCCAGCTTCTTGCGCGTCATCATCCACTGGGCGACGAGACTGATCGCCGTGAGCGACGCGTCGAGGTACGGAAACGCGACGCCGGGGAGCGTCGACGTGAAACGGCCGATCACGAGCACGAAGACGATAGCGCCGATCGCCCCCACCGACCACTCGAGCGCGCTCGCGCGTGTCACGTGCAGCGCCGTGCGCTGGGCTCCGCCGTACAGCCACTCGTACCATCCATAGATGGAGAGTGCGAGGTAGACGACCTGCAGCCCCATGTCCGAGTACAGGCCGCTCTCATAGAACACGAAGATGTACAGGCCGACGTTCACGATCGCCGTCGGCCAGCTCCAGATATTCTCGCGCGCGCTGAGATACACGCTGATGGCGCCCGCGATCGCGGCGACCCATTGCACCCATTCCACGCGAGCAATATGCGACGGCGAGGGCGGTCGCGCCGATCCGTTACCTTGCGTCATGCGAGTTGTACGGATCGCGCCCGAGGATCCGGATCCCGCCCTGCTGCGCGAGGCGGCGGACCTGCTGCGCGCGGGCCGGCTGGTGGCCTTCCCCACCGAGACCGTCTACGGACTTGGCGCGCACGCGCTCGACGCGCAGGCCGTGCAGCGCATCTACGACGCGAAGGGACGCCCGAGCGTCAATCCGCTGATCGTGCACGTGGCAAACGTGACGGCTGCGCGCGCGCTCGCCGCCGAGTGGACGCCGACGGCGGACGCCCTCGCTCGCGAGCTCTGGCCCGGTCCGCTCACGCTCGTGGTGAAGAAAGTCGCGGGGATTCCCGACATCGTCACCGCGGGACACGAAAGCGTCGGCGTGCGCGTACCGGCTCACCCGGTCGCGCTCGCGCTCCTGCAGACCGCTGCGCTTCCCGTGGCGGCGCCGAGCGCCAACCTGTCGACGCAGGTGTCACCCACGACCGCCGATCACGTGCGCCGCGGACTCGGCGATCGGGTGGATCTGATTCTCGACGGAGGGCCGACGAGCGTCGGGATCGAGTCCACGGTCGTCGACGTCACCGGCGACGTTCCGCGCGTGCTTCGGCCCGGCATGATCTCCCAGGCCGACATCGCGCGCATCGCGGGAGCGGTGACCGCGAGCGGCAGCGCCTCGCCGACCGTGGAACGCGCGCCCAGATCACCGGGCCTCACGGGACGGCATTACGCGCCGCGCGCACGGATGCACCTCTTCGACGCGCGCCGCCGCGACGACGCGACTGCCGCCGCGCGCACGCTGCTGGCGGAAGGCAAACGCGTCGGCGCGATGACCTTCACGCCCATCGGCCTCGCGCTCAGCGTCGAGTACACCATGCCGCGCAGCCCCGCGGCGTACGCGCGCGAGCTGTACTCCACGCTGCATGCGCTCGACGACGCGCACTGCGACCTGATCCTCCTCGAGCTGCCCCCCGACTCCATCGAGTGGGCGGCGATCCTCGACCGCGTCCGCCGGACTACGCTGTAGACGTCTCCAGCTCCATGCCGCGTTCCACGGCGAGGCTCTCCGTGTCGCGGAAGATCGTCGCCACCGCGAGCTCCTTTCCGCCCAGCACGTAGCGCACGGCGCAGTCACGGTCGGCCGGCGAGCCCTCGACGACGATGCGATCCCACTTTTCCGCGTGGCCCACGTAGTTGATGGACACGTCGTAGTGCGCGCTCCAGAAGAACGGCACGGCGTCGAAGCGCTCGGCGGCACCGAGCACGTTGCGCGCGGCGGTCTGCCCCTGGCGCTCCGCGACGACCCAGTGCTCCACGCGAATGGCGCCGCCCGAATGCGGATCCGGCCATTTCGCGATGTCGCCGGCGGCGAACACGCCGCGCGCGCTCGTCTCGAGGAATTCATTCACCACGACGCCGCGGTCCGTCTGCAGACCCGCGGCTTCGGCGAGCTGCGTGCGCGGGCGCACGCCGACGCCGGCGACGACGAAATCGGCGGCGAGCACCGAGCCATCGTCGAGCACCACACCGCGCGCATCGACGCCTTTCGCCATCCGGCCGAGGTGAAATACGACGCCTTTCTCGCGATGCAGCGCACCGATGAAGTCGCCGAGCTCCGGCCCCATCACGCGCTCGAGCGGACGCGTTTCGGGCGCGGCGACGTGCACGTCGAGTCCCCGCGCACGCAGCGACGCGGCCACCTCGAGACCGATGAAGCTCGCCCCCAGGACGACAGCGCGCGTCGCGGTCTTCGCCGCGGCGATGATGGCGTCGCTGTCGGCGAGCGTGCGCAGGTACAGCACCGGTGGGCCCGCCGGGCCGAGATCGAGCCGGATCGGCGCCGCACCCGTGGCGAGGATGAGCGCATCGTAATCGTGGGCGCGCCCTTTGGCGTCCGTCACGCGTCGCGCTCGGGTATCCAGCGCAGAGACCTCCACGCGCTCCATGCGGACGTCGTGCTCGCGATGCCAGTCGTCACCGCGCAGCGGAATCCAATCCGCCTGCGCCGTACCGGCCAGATAGTCCTTCGAGAGGTTGGGACGGTCCACGGGCTCGGTCGCGACCGGGTCGAACATCGTGACGGGGCCGCCGTAGCCCTCGCGACGCAAGGTCTCCACCGCGCTCTGCCCCGCCGCTCCCGCGCCGACGATCACGACGGACCTGGGCTCGCGTTTCGGCCGGCCGGGACGCGCGCTCGGCGCGTCCATCTTCGAGCCGACCACGACTCGCCCGGCGCGCTCGGTCACGTGCCAGCGCGGCAGATCGTTCAGCGCCGGTGGCCGGACCATCGTACCCGAACGCAGGTCGAAACACGCATGGTGCCACGGGCAGCGAATGGTGCCGTCCACGACGATACCTTCGGCCAACGGACCGCTATAGTGTGTGCAGGTAGCGCCGACGGCGGAGCATGCGCCGTCGACGCGCGTGAGCAGCACCGCTTCGCCACCGGCGTGTCCGAGCAGCACGTGGCCCTCGGTCACCTCGGTGGAGGCGACACCCTTCGTGAAATCCGGCCCGGTCAGTTTGGCTGGTTCGTTACCCATCAGTTGCTCCTCGCTCGCGCTGCTGCATAGTACAACAACTAACATCTTCATCCCTTTTCCGAACACGCCTGCCATGTCGAGTCTGCACCGTTCTTCGCTCCGCTCGGTTCTCGCGCTGTGCACCCTGGCCAGCGCGTGCCGGCTGGGGATGCGCGACGCGTCCGGTGACGCCGACACGATGCGGGTTGCCGTCGACCGACTGTCGACGGGTGTGCGGCTCGATCCGGTGGGAACGAGTCACGACCTCGGCTCCCTGCCGCTGTCGATGATCGAAAGCCCCGACCGGAAACAGTTCGTGGTCGTGAACAGCGGCTACACCGATCAGGGCTTTCAGGTGATCGACCGCGCGACCGGGAACGTGACGCAGACCGTGGTACAGCCCGCGGCGTTCGTGGGCGCGGCGTTCAGCGCCGACGGACGACAGCTCTTCGTCTCGGGCGGCAATCGGGATCTGGTCTATCGCTATGACTGGGCCGACGGCCACGCTCGGCTGCGCGACAGCATCGCGCTCGCGATGGTCGCGCCGCGGGATAACGGCACGCGCTATCCCGCGGGCGTTGCCACGTCACGCGACGGACGCTGGGTGTACGTCGCGGAAAATCTGGCGGACTCGCTCGCGGTCGTCGACGCGACATCCGGTCGCGTGGTGCAACGTCTCGCGACCGAGCGCTATCCGTACGCGGTGGTCGTCGCGCCGGACGGCACCGTGTACGTGTCCGCGTGGGGCGGAACGACCGTCAGCGCATTTCGTCCGGACGGTGGGGCGCTCGTCGACGCGGCTCGCATCCCGGCCGGCCGGCATCCGTCCGCGCTGCTGCTCAACCGCGACGGATCGCGTCTGTTCGTCGCTTCGGGCAGCACCGATCGGGTGAACGTGATCGACACACGGAAGCGCGTCGTGATCAGCCGTCTCCTGGACGCGCCACCGGAAGGACCGGGCGAAGGAAGCACGCCGAACGCGCTCGCGCTGAATCCGGATGAGACGCGGCTGTTCGTCGCCGAAGCGGACGCGAACGCCGTCGCGGTATTCGACCTGTCGCACGCGACGGCAAACAAGCCTGCGGCAACCGGGAACGACAAGCTGCTCGGCCGCATTCCGTCGGCCTGGTATCCGACCGGCGTCGCCGCGGAGCGCGACACGCTCTTCGTGGTGAATGGGAAAGGACGCGGCACCGCGGCCAACCCACTTGGCACCGATCCGGCGCACCCGCGAACGCGCGCGGCGGGCCAGCGCGGATCGCAGTACATCCTCGCCACCATGCATGGCACGCTCACCGTGTCGACCACCGCGAACGCGAGCGGCGCCGCGCTCAAGCAGCTGAGCGACCGCGTGTTCGCCGCGAACGGCTGGGGCAAGCCGCGCCGCGCCGGTGGCACGTACCCGCCGTTCCAACACGTGCTCTACATCATCAAGGAAAACCGCACGTACGATCAGGTGCTCGGGGACCTGCGTGCCGGCGACGGCGACGCGTCGCTTCTCTTCTTCCCGCGTTCCGTCGGCCCCAATCACCACGCCCTCGCCGAGCGCTTCGGGTTGTTCGACCGCTTCTTCGTGAACGCCGAGGTCAGCGCCGACGGCCACAACTGGTCGACCGCCGCGTATGCGTCTGACTACGTCGAGAAGACCGTGCAGTCGAACTACTCCGATCGAGGCCGCTCGTACGACTACGAGGGGACGAATCGCGACCAGAACGCCATTCCCGACGACGACGTGAACGAGCCGGGCAACGGCTATCTGTGGAATCTCGCCGAGCGCAAAGGGATCACGCTGCGCAACTACGGCGAGTTCGTGATCGAGGACTCCACCAACGACGAAGGGCTGCCCGTCGTCTATCGCGGCAACAAGCCCTTCCTGTACGCCAACACCAATCCGCGCTTCGCGCCGTTCAATCTCGAGATCAAGGATCAGGTGCGCGCGGACGTGTGGATCGACGACCTGAACGAATTCGTGAAGCGCGGCTCGATGCCCGCGCTGCAGATCATGCACCTGCCGAACGACCACACATCGGGCGCGCGTGCGGGCGCGCCCACGCCGCGCGCGGCGTTCGCGGACAACGATCTGGCGCTTGGTCGCATCGTGGAAGCGCTGTCGCGGAGCCCCTTCTGGAAGAACACCGTGGTGTTCGTTCTCGAGGACGACGCGCAGAACGGCCCCGACCACGTGGACGCGCACCGGTCTCCCCTGCTCGTCATCTCGCCGTACAACCGCGCCGGTACGATTCACCGGTTCGCGAACACGAGCGACGTGTTGCGCACGATCGAGGAGATCCTCGATCTCAGCTCGCTGTCGCAGTTCGATTACTACGGCCGGCCACTGCGGGAGATCTGGGCGTCCAGCCCGGATCTGCGTCCGTACAAGGCGCTCACGCCGGCGGTGTCACTCGACGAGCGCAATCCGCCGCGCACACAGGAGGCCCGCGACAGCGAGGGACTCGACTTCAGCGAAGAGGACCGGATCGACGACATGCAGTTCAACCGGATCCTCTGGGCCACCATAAAAGGACACGACGTACCCTATCCCGGGATACGTCGTGTCACCGGCCTCGAGCTCAAGCGCTGATCCCGGGGAAATCACCAGGCGCGGCGGCGGCAGCACGTTGGGGTACATGCCGCGATTGCCCGCGTACGTACTACCTACGTATCAGATCTTGTGTCGGAACGTGATCCGGCCGCGGGTCAGATCGTACGGTGAGACTTCCACCGTAACGCGATCGCCTTGCAGAACGCGGATGCGAAAGCGGCGCATGTTGCCGCCGAGCGTCGCCAGGACGCTGTGACCGTTGGGGAGAGTGACGCGGAAGGTCGCGTTCGGGAGCACCTCGGTCACGGTGCCTTCCAGCTGTATGGCTTCTTCTTTTGCCATTCAGAAAGAGGGGAGAGGCTGGAGGCGGTAGGCTGTAGGATGCGATCCTACCGCCTACCGCCGAACACCTTTCCCCTATTGATCAGACCTTGGTGACGTTCTCGGCCGCCGGGCCCTTCTGCCCCTGCACGACGTCGAACTCAACCCGGTCACCCTCCGCGAGGGACTTGAAGCCATTGCCCTGAATCGCGGAATAATGGACGAAGCAATCCTTGCTGCCGCCGTCCGGGGTGATGAAGCCGAAGCCCTTCGAATCATTGAACCACTTAACAACGCCCTGGGTACGCATCACTGCACTCGCCTAATGAATTGTGTGGATCGGAGTGCGGCGACGCCGTACATACCGACCGCTGGAACAAAAAAGGACCGAGCGCGAAGCCAGGTCCTTTTTACGTGATCGCTGGAACGGCACGAACGGAGTGCCGAATCGCGAGGTAAACGTAGGATAATGAGCGAGATGGGTCAACTAGTTGGGAGTCTGGGGTTGGGAGTTGGGCGCCGGCTGCCTCAAACTCCCAACTCCCAACCCTCAACTCCTTACGGCTTCTTCGTCTTGTCGACGTTGTTGCCGATGACGGCGCCCAGGATGCCGCCCACGGCACCGCCGATGACCGCACCCTTCACTTTGCTGCGGCTGGTGGTCGCACCGATGATGGCGCCCGCGGCCGCACCGATCGCCGCGTCACGCTTGGTGTGCTTCACCGTGGTCGGTGCGGGGGCCGGCGCCGGCGCGGACGACACGTTGCCGCCGCTGCTGGAGTACACGCCGCTGCTGCCCGAGCTCGAGGAGCGCGACGACGTACGCGGCGAGGTGGACCGATGCGTCGTGGACGTCGACCGCGACGCGGTCCGGGTCGAATGCGTGGTGGGCGAGCTGCGCAGTGACGCCGAGCCGGGTGCCGGCGCGTAGCCCGACTCCGTCGGCGAGATCGTGTCCTGCGACGGCGCCACCTGGTTTGCCAGGCTCAGGTCGTTGCGCAATGCGCTGTCCGCTGCGACGCGGTCGTTGTTCCGATTGCACGCCGCGAGAACGAACGCGGGCGCGAGCAGAGCGATTTTCCAGTTTCTCCAGTGGTGCATGAGATCCTCCATGAATCACGCTACAGGTCGCAGCCGCTGTGCCATCAGGGCGCCGCGGACAGGAGCGGCCCGGCCGAGTAGATTTCGCCGTTGACCGGGGTGCGCGTCGTCAATCCCGACGAAGCGCTGAGATCACACCCGTGGAACCTGATCCGGTTTGCACCGGCGTAGGGAGTCATCAATGCGATTCGTTGCCCAGCTCGCGACGCTCGGCGTCGCGCTCGCCTCCATCGCGGACGCTCAGCTCGCTCCGCGCGACAGCATCCGGCGCGACAGCGCCCGCACACTCGAGACCGTCACCGTGTCCGCCATTCGCGCGGGCGAAACGGCGCCCGTCTCCGCGCGCGTGATGGGCGCGCGCGAGATCGCCGCGAAGGCCTTCGGGCAGGACGTCCCGCTGCTGCTCCAGGGAACGCCATCGCTGACGTCCTACGCGGAGACGGGCAATTACTGGGGCTACAGCTACATCCGGATTCGCGGCATCGATCAGTCGCGCATCAACCTCACGCTCGACGGAATTCCGCTGAACGATCCGGAGGACGAAGTCCTCTACTTCACGGACTTCCCGGATCTCGCGAACAGCCTCTCGTCGGTGCAGGTGCAGCGCGGCGTCGGGACGAGCGCGCCGGGCACGGCATCGTATGGCGGCTCGATCAACCTGCAGTCGGTGCCCGTGGCGACGACGCCACGGAATGCGGAGGTGCAGCTGCAGGGCGGCTCATTCGGGACGATGCGCGCGAGCGCGGAGTACGCGTCCGGCATCCTGGACGGACGTTTCGCCATGTACGGACGTCTGTCCGGGGTGCGCTCGTCGGGCTACCGGCTGCATTCGGGGACGGATGCGCGCTCGGGGTTCTTCTCGGCCGCGTACCTCGGCGACCGCGACATGCTCAAGCTCACCGCGACGGCGGGACTGTTTCAGGATACGCTTGCGTACTACGGGGCGACGCGCGCGGAGCTGGATACCAACCGCCGCGGCAACATCCTGCGTGCGGACGAGACCGACGGCTTCGGCGAACGGCTGGTCGCGCTGTCCTACACGCGGTCGCTCGACGCGGCGGCGTCGCTGTCCATCACGGCGTACCGCACGTCGGCGACGGGACGCTACGGCGTGTGCATCGCCAACTGCGGCGAGCCGGTGGCGTCCGCCAACGACTGTGGTGTGTCGACGGCCGCATGCCTGTGGGACTTTCACCTCGACTTCGCCTGGTACGGCGCGACGGCGACGTGGACGAGAGACGCCGCGCACATGCACGCCAGCGCGGGACTGAACGCGAACACGTACGCGCGCGACCACTACGCGTTCGACGAGCCGGGGAACGGCTCGCCGCTCTATCTCAACACGGGCCGCAAGGGCGACGTGAGCGGCTTCGGCAAGGTGGCGCTCGAGGCGGGACGCTGGACGCCGTTCCTCGACGTGCAGCTGCGTCGCGCACAGTTTCACTACGTGCCCGATGCCGCCGCGGGCATCACCAGCACGTCGCTGGCCTGGACCTTCGTGAACCCGAAGGCGGGCGTCACGCTGGCGCTGACGCCCCATGTCAGCGCGTACGCGTCGTATGGGGTGAACGCGCGCGAGCCTGCCCGGAACGATCTCCTGGGCGGGTTGGACAACGTGGACTCGAGCTCGGTGGCGTTCGTCGCGCCGCTGACGCGCGTGCGACCGGAGCATGCGCACGATCTGGAAGCCGGCGTGCGCCTGCGGCGCGAGCGCGTGTCGCTGGACGCGAACGTCTTCTCGATGCAGTTCCGCGACGAGATCCTTCCGATCGGACAGCTGAGCTACATCGGCACGCCGCTGCGGGTGAACGTGCACTCGAGCTGGCGTCGCGGCGTCGAGCTCGACGCGACGGCGACGCCGACGGCGCGGGTCGAGCTTGGGCTCACGGCGACCGCGATGCGCGCCCGGATCGCCGACTTCGTCGACGAATCCACGGGACAGGAGTATCGCGACGTCGAACCGTTGCTGACCCCGCGTTTCACGAGCAGCCAGCGCGCCAGGATCGCGCTCGCGCCGCAACTGTCGGTTTCGCTCGCCGGGCGTTTCAGCTCACGCGCGCAGCTGGACAACACCGGGA
>DATFHG010000213.1:0-7239 GCA_035248725.1 Gemmatimonadaceae bacterium
TCGACCATGCCCTCCACGAGCTCGAGTCGTTGTGTGAACAACATGGGGATTCGCGTTCTCCGTGTGAGATACCGCGTGGGTTTCAGATAGTGTGACATGAGTGCAACAGGTCGTGGGTCGTGGGTCGTGGGTACCGGGCGCGGGGAGACTTGCACTCCCACCTTCGACGTCGTGTCTCCATGGGCTCCGGCCTTCGTCAGGCAAAGGGAGATTCCACGGCGACGTCGGGCTCTGTGTCGTTCCTGAGCGCAGGTCGTGCGCTGCACTCGGGAGGACAGGATTGAGCTACGCGACCCGGCGGCGCGCGGCATTACGCCCATACGCGCCACGTTCGGCGTCCGACGGAAAACGAAGCGCCCCGCCGGCAGCGAGTGCGAGCGGGGCGCGGTTGCGGCGGGACGAACGCGGTTAGCGGTCGGGTCCCGGGCGGCGGCCCCATCTCACACGCGTGCCAGCACGCGCGACGTCCCAGCCGAAGGCCGGAAGTCGCACAATGGCGGCGTCTCGCGAAGACATGCGTTGCATACGGAGATGGCAGCGGTGAAAAAGTGGCTTCGACTGCGTGTACTGCGGGCGAGGATTCTACCACTGTACGGCACAAAGGTCAACTGCGTTTCACGCGGAACTGCCCTGCCGTGTTCCGCCCGATGTGGTTGCGTTTCGCCATTAGCTCTTTTTCATGACGAACACGTAACTGTCGCTTGCCGGCGGCACTGTTAGCGTCTCCACACCACCCTTTTGGAGACACCATGAGCAAGAAAGGTTTTACGCTGATCGAGCTGCTGATCGTGATCGTCATCATCGGCATCCTCGCGGCGATCGCGATCCCGAAGTTCGCCAATACGAAGTCGAAGGCGTACATCACGGCCATGAAGTCCGACCTGCGCAACCTGGTCAGCGCCGAGGAGTCGTTGTTCTCCGACTCCGCGCGTTACACCACCAACCTGACGTCGCTCGGGTTCAAGGCGTCGACGGGTGTGACCTCGCCGGTTGTCGTGACGTACCCGGGTGCCTGGGTTGCCACGAACAGCCACACGCAGCTCAGCGGTTCGCAGTGCGGCATCGGTGTGAACACCACCAACCCGACGGTCACCACGGCGGGCGAAGGCGAGCCGGCCTGTAAGTAGTTGGGAGTTGTGAGCTAAGAGCCGCGAGGCTTTCGGTGGCCGGGTCGGGCGAAAGCCCGACCCGGCTTTTTTGCGCGCGCGGCGGTCTACGGCCACGCGACTTCCGTTTATGACGCACTCGTAATTCAGCCGTCCGCGTTCTGTAATCCTCGAATTCCGAGGTTTAGCGCCGTCAAAAGGAGCGCTGCCGCACTTTCTCTGGCCTCGTCGGGAGTCGAGCCATGTCACGCAAGGGTTTCACGCTGATCGAGCTGCTCGTGGTGATCGTGATCATCGGCATTCTCGCCGCCATCGGCGTGCCGAAGTACGCGAACTCGAAGTCGAAGGCGTACGTGACGGCCATGAAGTCGGACCTGCGCAACCTGCTGAACGCGGAGGAGAGCATCTTCTCCGACTCGGCGCGGTATTCGACCAACCTCACGTCGCTGAATTTCCGCGCGTCGACGGGCGTGGTGGCGCCGGCGATCGTGACGTATCCGGGCGCCTGGGTGGCGACCAACAGTCACACGCAGCTGAGTGGCATCTCGTGCGGAATCGGCGTCAACACGACCAATCCGATGGTGAGCGCGGCTGGAGAGGGCGAGCCGGCCTGCAAATAGACGCGGCAACGCCGCGAAGAAGTGCCACGGCTCCGCCGTGGAGAGCTGCCGCGCTGCGCG
The DNA here is from genome assembly GCA_035248725.1 of Gemmatimonadaceae bacterium. Lineage (GTDB taxonomy): Bacteria > Gemmatimonadota > Gemmatimonadetes > Gemmatimonadales > Gemmatimonadaceae > DASPMP01. Next base: position 1,787 of record DATFHG010000213.1, read on the forward strand.
CGGGCAAACCCTGATTACAGCTTGAGGTCCCAGCTCTCGGCGGTGAGGTCCGGGCCGAAGTGGTTGTGGATCTCGGATTTCGTGAGTCGGAATCCGGCGCGCTCATAGATGCGCCGCGCCGCGTAGAGATTGCTCTGGGTCCACAGCGTGAGCCGCTTATAGCCTTTGGCGCGCGCGAACGCGATGCATTCGTCCACGAGCCGCGTGCCGACACCGAGGCCGCGCGCGGACGGCTCGACGAGCAGCAGACGCAACTTGGCGACGGTCTTCGACTTCTTCACGCAGAAGACGGAGCCGAGGATCTCGCCATTGTCCCGTTCAGCGATCCAGCAGCGCTCGCGCTCGGGGTCCAGGTGATCGATGAAGTCGGCGCAGACGCGCGCGACCAGCGCCTCGAACCGCTCGTCCCAGCCGTACTCCTGCGAATACAGCACGCCGTGGCGGTGGGTGATCCACCCCATGTCGCCCACACGGTGGTGCCGCAGATGGAAGTCAGGCATCACGACGCCGATTTACTGCCAGACACAGAGTACGCGGAATACGCAGAATACGTTACTTGCGATCTGACGAATAGATGTAGCGGCGAAACGCGCGTCGTGGGCCGAAATGCAGCAGAAAACCGATCTCGTACGGGCTCTTGCGCAGATAGTTCAGGATCTGGGTTTGATCCGCGTCGACGAGCTGCCTGGTCGCCTTGATTTCGGCAATCACACATTCCCCGATCACGAAGTCCAGTCGTAAAAGCCCGATCGTCACGCCCTTGAAAACCACCTCGACGGGCACTTCGCGCACGAATGGTATGCCACGACTCTGCAGTGCGACGGAAAAAGCGTTGGCGCATACGGCCTCGGAGAGACCATAGCCGCATCCGTCATAGGCCTCATGGAAGGCTCCAAGAATGTTTGCGGTGAATGCCCGCGTGTACTCGCTCTTCGTCTGCATTTCCGCGTGTTCTGCGTACTCCGCGTATTCTGCGTCTGATTGGATCTGGCGACGCAACCCAAAGCGCGCGAGGCCAGCCAGAACCCCGCTGCGTCACCGCGTAGGCCGCGCGCGGCTGGCTTCTTTCACCGCACGCACGATCTCGTCCAGGTCGTCGCGCTGGCCGACGATCTCGTAGACGTGCTCGTCGTCGCGCACCACCTGGTGCAAGCGGTCGACGTTCATCGACGTGAGCACGAACTTCCGTCCCTTGAAATCCGTGTGCTCCCGCAGGTGCTTCAGGAAATTCCAGTTGCTGTCGTAGGGCGGCGCCACATCGTAGATGACCACGCGCGGATCATGCTCGCGCAGCATCGACCCGATGTTCGTCATGCCGACGCGCATGTCCTCGATGTGCATGATGAACACGACGAATCCGGCGGCCTCGAGGGAGAAGCGCAGGAGCCGTACGAGATCCGGATTCGTGTTGACGATCGCGACCGTCGTGAGACGCTCGGCCATTCCGGAGAGTACTCAATTGTCCCTGGGACGGCAGTTCGAGCGGAAATGCACGGGCGAGCTCACCACCTGCCGCACCCGAACGCCGCCGATCTGCGCGGGCTCGAAGCGCGCACGCGCCATGGCCTCGCGCACCGCGTCATTGAACCCGTCCCGCGAGGCCCCCACGATCTTGAACGTCGACATGTCCGGCTTGCCGTCTCCGTCCACCACGACGCTCGGCAACACGTCACCGTCCACGCACTTCGAGCGGAGCTCCTTGGGGTAGAAGCGCTCGGGATCGTACTCCGTGCTGGACGCAGGAACGTCCACCTGCTCGAGGACGAACGCGTCGGCGGCCCCGATGCGCAGCAGCGGGACGCGATACATCCGCTGCACCACGCCATCCACCGTCACGGAATCGAGCGGCCCGATCCCGACGGGCATGCCGCGCGTCCCGAATCGTAGCTGGTAGATGCCGGGGCCCGAGCCCAGGAGACCGAAGCCCCCGTCCGCGTCGGTGCGCATCGAATCCACGGCGTACACGGAATCCCGCGTAAAGCGCCAGAGCGTCACACAGACCCTGACCAGCGGACGGCTGCTCGAATCCTCCACCGCGCGACCCTCGAACGCCTGCCCGCGCGCAACGCACGGAGCGGCGGCAACCGTGACAGCAACGACAAGACGTGGAATCGGTCGCATACGGTGCGTCCCACCGGCGACCTACCAGTCGCCGCGTTCGACCCCGCGACGATACGCCGAGAGAATCGCGAACGCCATCCCGGCGTACCCGACCGCCATGCCGCCCCAGAGGAAGGCCTTGCCCAGCACGGGGTCGTCCACGTGCCAGGCGAAGAACATGATGCACAGCCCCGCCAGGCAGCTGACGACGATCTCCAGCGACGCCCGCAGCAGGGCGCGCCGCGTGACGCTCTGCGCCTCGCGCTCGGCGAGTTGCCGCTCACGCCCGATGCGCTCGTACTCAGCTTTGCGATCCACTGCCGCCTCCCCCGCCCTGGCGGGCGGACAGCACTCCGGCGTCGAGCGCGAACTTCGTGAGCGCCGCCACGCCGCGGACCCCCAACTTGCGCATCATCGCCTCACGATGCGACTCCACCGTGCGAACGGACAGGCCGAGCTGCGTCGCGATGTCGCGGTTCGTCGACCCGCCGGCGATGCCGATCAGCACGTCGCGCTCACGCGCGGTGAGCGAGTCGATGCGGCGGCGCTTGTCCTGCGTCTCGCGCTCGCCCTGCACCGCGGCGGCGAGCGTGCGCGCGACCGGCGCGCTGAACACGGTCCCGCCCGCACTCAGCGAACGAATGGCGCCGCGCAGCTCCGCGGGCGATGAGTCTTTCCTGAGATAGCCCTGGGCGCCGGCCCGCACGCTCTGGAGCACGTATTCCTCGTGGTCGTGAATGCTGAGCACGAGAATGCGTACCCCGGGAGCGTGCTCGCGGATCTCGGACGCGGCGTCGAGGCCGGAGAGCACGGGCATGGTGAGATCGAGCACGACGACGTCCGGGGCCAGCGATTGCGCGAGCGCGACCGCTTCCCTGCCGTTCGCCGCCTCGCCGACGACCTCGATGCCGTCGTCCGCGGACAGCACGTGGCGGATGCCCTCGCGCACCACGGCGTGATCGTCGGCGATGAGGACGCGGATCACGGCCCCGAGCCAGGTGTGAGCGGAAGCGAGATGGCCACCGATGCGCCACCGTCGTTCGTGACGGTGACCGCACCGTGCAGCGCGCCGATGCGCTCGCGCATCCCCGCGAGGCCGAGCGTCTGGGCGCCTGCCGCGCCGGCGTCGGCGAACCCCCGACCGTTGTCGCGCACCAGGAGGGTGAGCGCGCCGTCCGACGCGAGCACGCGCACATCCGCCGAGGTCGCGCCCGAATGCCGCGCCACATTCGACAGCGCTTCCTGCAGCGCGCGGAACAGGGCGAGCGCGGCGTCGTTGGACACGGCGGGCAGGTTCGCGGGCGCGTCGAAGGAGATGGCGAGCTGCGTCTGCTCGGCGAAGCTGCGCACGAGCGCGCGCAGCGCGGGCAGCAGGCCCAGGTCATCGAGCAGCGGAGGACGCAGGTTCGTGGTGACGCTGCGGATGCTCTGGATGCCCGCGTCCACAAGGGACAGCACGCGGTCCAGCTGCGGCGCGAGCGCGGACGGCGCCGATTCGCGCGCGAGGCCGAGCTGGAGCTTCACCGCCGCCCACACCTGCGCGCTCTGGTCGTGGAGCTCGAGCGACAGACGGCGTCGCTCCTCCTCGTGCTGCTGCACCATGCGGCTGGACAGCCGCTCGAGCGCCACCGTGCGCTGGTCCAGCTGCTCGAGCATGAGGATCACGATACCCACGCCCATGGCGAGGACGAACATGATGTCGAGGTAATAGCCCCACGGATTCCAGGCACCGCGCGCGCGCAGGGCGGGATAATCCAGGTGGTGCAGTCCCCAGGCGAAGAGGACGCCGGCAAGCACGGCGGCACCGCGCAGCCGCGTCCGCCGCCACAGCGCGAAGAACACCCCCGCGGTCCACAGCGTGGCAAAGCTGAGGAACAGCACGGCCGGCACGGCGGCGAGCAGAAAGCTGCGCAGGTGATAGATCGCGATGTACGACCACGCCACGGGAAAGAGCAGCGCCCACGCGTACGCGGGACGCCAGCGGGCGCGATCCGAGAAGTCCAGCGCGGCCCAGAGCAGCACGAGCGCGGTGGCTCCCGTGAGCACCTGGTGCACGTACAGCCACGGCTGACGGACGGTGAGCAGGAACGCGACGATGGCGCCGATGCGCAGCACGTACAGGCTCCAGGCGCTGGCCCACCACGCGAGATGCCGCCGGCGGTAGCGCGCGTAGAGGTACCAGCACAACAGCGCCGTGAAGAGCGTGACCGCGCCCTGCAGCAGCGCGGGGTGGAGCTCGCTCAGCGCGCTCGGCGGCGGCGACAGGAATGTCTGGGTTGCCTGCACGGTCTCGGTCATGGGCGCGACACATATCTAAGGTAGGAGTCGCGCCTCCGTAGTTGTACGGATACGGGCCCTCCCGGCATCCGTTTGCTTTAGCGCCTGTGCGTGTGATCGCCGTAGGGGTCAACCATTCCAGCGCGACGCTGGCGCTGCGTGAGCGGCTCAGCATCGCGGCCACCGGACCGCAGCTGCAGCTGGCGCTCGCGGCGCTGCAATCGCGTGGCGTGCAGGGATTTATCCTGTCGACGTGTGGCCGGACGGAGCTCTATGCCTACCCTCCGGACCACGTGGACGCCGTCGAGCTGTACGCGCAGGTGTTGAGCACCGGCGCGCCGTTGCATGCGGAGGAGCTGCGCGAGTCGTGCTACGTCCACACGGGGAGCGCGGGCGCGGAGCACGCGCTGCGCGTCGCCAGCGGGCTGGACTCCATCGTGCTCGGTGAAGATCAGATTCACACGCAGCTCAAGAAGTCGGTCGCCGTCGCGCGCGACGCGGGGACGCTCGGCCCGGTGATGGACCGACTCGCGTCGGCCGCGCTCAGTTGCAGCAAGCGCGTGCGCACGCTCACCGGGTTGAGCCGCCACGCGGTGTCGCTCGAATCGCTGGCGTTGCGCGCGGCCACCGAACGTGTCGGCGCCCTCGCGGGCAAGCACGTGCTGATCATCGGCGCGGGTGATTCGGCGGCGATCATCCTGAAGCAGCTGGGTGACCGCGACGCCGCCGCGATCACGATCGTGAGTCGCACCGTGGCACGCGCGACGGAGCTGGCGCGGACGCACGGCGCGCACGCGCGCGGAGCGTACGGCAGCGCGGAGCTCGCCGAAGCGCTCACGGAGGCCGACGTCGTGTTCTGCTGCACGTCGGCGCCGCATCCCGTGGTGACGCCCGAGCTCCTGGCGCCCCGGCAGCACGAGCGTGCGGACGCGCCACTGCTCTGCGTGGACCTCGGAATGCCACGCGACGTGCACCCCGACGTTCACGCCCTCGGCGTCGACGTGATCGCGCTCGACGCGTTGCAGACGCTGGCGGACGCACACCGGGCGAGCCGCCGCGAGCACATTCCCGCGGCC
>DATFHG010000214.1:0-4217 GCA_035248725.1 Gemmatimonadaceae bacterium
GTGGCGCCCGTCGCGGTCCAGTGGGCGCATGGACATTTTCTGCTGCGCATGACCGAGCCACTCACCGCGGCGCCGCCTACTCCTCCGGGTCCGCCGCCCGAATCGCGAAAGGTGCACGACACTCCGTACAGCGTCGGCGGCATCGTGCTGATGACGACGGCCATCGCGTCCGTGCTCGTGATGAACGGGTTCAGCGCGATGTTCGTGAGCAATCGGGGCAATCTGGGGAGCGCGGTGTCGGATACGACCGCGACGCTGCCATACGCACTCATCGCGGCGCTGGCGATATCCGGCCTGCGTCGCACGTCCGCGCTGGTGACCCTGCCCGTCGTCGGGTTCTACGGCTTTTTCGCCGTGGTCGTGAGGATGTTGTCGTTGGACCCGACGGCGGGTCTATTCGTGATCCTGCAGGCGGCCATGCTGGGCGCGGCGATCGCGGAATTCTGGCCGTGGGAGACGACGTTCTTCGCCCAGCATCCGCGTGCCCGATTCGCCGGTCCCATCGCCGGCGGCGCGGTGTGGTTGCTCAGCGCGCTCTTCACCACCGCGACCTACAGCACGGAGCTCACGCGCAGGGAAGCGCGCGTCGACAGCGAGGGCGCGGTCGAGCTGCGGTACCGGCGCCTGAACATGATCTCGTGGACGAACCACGATAACTGGGCGACGCTCGATCGCGTGGTCACATGCGTGGAGTACTTCCGCGGCGGTCACGACAAGTACATGGAACGCGCCCTTCCCGCTCGACCGTACGCGCGTTCGCTCCGCGACGTGCACACGTGGTCGCAGTCCGACGAGCTCGGACACACTGCCGGGTGCGACTATGCGACCGAACACGACACGGTACTCCGTGAGAACGCGCGATACGCGCTGCGGTACACGCCGCCGCCGGCCGGGAAGTCCGATCCGCTTCGCGCGGGCGGCTTCACGCTGGCGCTCGATGCGCTGTGGCCGCACGCGGAGGATTCCCTGCGCGGAATCAAGGCGGGCGCGCCCGGGACGGTGAGCTATCTGATCGACACCGCCGGCCACATTCACTACACATCGGAACGGCGGCCGGCGCGCCTGTCGGACTCGTTGCTCGCCCGTTGCGCCACGGGCAGTGGCCGGCAGGACTGCGATCGATGGCTTCCGCGACAACGTTGGGGCGTGACGCGCGCTCTGCCGTCGACGGATCTGCGACTCAGCCGGACGCGCGCGGGTGACACGGCGACAGCGATGATCGACTTCGGTCTCGCCGGACCGCAGGACTCGGTGCGATCGATGACGATGGACTGGGGCGACGGGACACCGGTTCAGACGGTGAAGCTGGTTGGTCCGTCGCAGGCGAAGCTCGTGGGCATCACGCATATGCCGACGCACGTGTACCGCAAGGCCGGCACGTTCATCGGTCGCGCGACGATCGTCACGGTCGACGGCTCGCGCTACGTGGAGCAGGACACGATGGAGACGTACGACATGCTGCGCGTCTCCGGCATCATCGGCACCGACGCCAGTGGGCGCCTGGTGCTCGGCGGGGCGAAGGCGGAGATTCGACAGGCGCTGCTGAACCTGCGCGCACAGCTGGACCGCAGGGGCAGGACGCTGGACGACCTGGAGCACTGCAACATCTGGTACGCTGATTACTACGGCGGCGACCCGGAGATCGTGGAACCGATATTCACCGCATTCTTCGCGGGCCGGCACCAACCACAGCTGATCAACGGCATCGGCGGCGACGCGCCCCAGCACGCCCGCGTCGAGCTCGAGTGCCGCGGATTCGAACAATGAGCGCCACCGCGGAGCCGTCCGACCAGAAACTCGTCCGCCACTTCGGGCTGCTGCCCGCGACGGCGCTCAACATGACGAACATGATGGGCGCGGGTCCGTTCATCACCATCCCGCTGCTCATGTCCGCGATGGGCGGCCCGCAGGCGCTGCTCGGCTGGGTGGTGGCGCTCGTGATCGTGCTGTGCGACGCGATGGTGTGGAGCGAGCTCGGTGCGGCGATGCCCGGCTCCGGCGGCTCGTTCCATTATCTGCGGCACGCGTTCGGCCCCGCGCGGTTCGGGCGGCTGATGGCGTTCCTCTTCGTGTGGCAGTTCGTGCTCAGCGGTCCGCTGGAAATCGCGTCGGGCTACATCGGCTTCGCGAATTACGCGAGCTATCTGTGGGCGGAGATGACGCGGGCGCAGGTGATCGGCCTGGTCACGCTCGTGGGCGCCCTCAACGTCGCGCTCCTGTATCGACGCATCCGGTCCATCGCGAGGATCACGATCTCGCTCTGGGTCGGCACGCTCATCACGGTCGTCGCCGTCATCGCGACCGGCGCCGCGCACTTCAAAGGCAGCGTCGCCTTCGATTTCCCTCCAGGCGCCTTCGACTTCTCTCTCGGTTTCTTTCTCGGCCTCGGCGCCGCCGCGCGCATCGGCATCTACGACTACCTGGGCTACTACGACGTCTGTTACATCGGCGACGAGGTGAAAGACCCGGGACGCGTGATCCCGCGCTCGATCGTCATCAGCACGATCACGGTGGCCCTGATCTACATCTGCATCAATCTGTCGATCATCGGCTCGATTCCGTGGCGCGAGTTCGTCCCCGCGGGCGCGCACGACGAAGCGAACTTCATCGTGTCGATCTTCATGGAGCGTATTTATGGAAGGCCGATCGCGGTCGCGTTCACGCTCCTGGTGCTCTGGACCGCGCTCGGCTCCGTGTTCGCGCTGCTGCTCGGCTACTCGCGCATCCCGTACGCGGCCGCCGAGAGCGGGTATTTCTTCCGCGTCTTCGGGAAACTGCATCCCACGCGCGCGTTTCCGCATGTGTCACTGATCGTGCTCGGAGCGCTGTCCGTGGTGGCGGGGTTCTTCTCGCTCGGCACCGTGATCGACGCGCTCATCGTCACGCGCATCCTCGTGCAGTTCATGGGACAGATCGTGGGCCTGATGCTGCTGCGCAAGCGCGAACCGGACATGCCCCGGCCGTATCGTATGTGGCTCTACCCGTTGCCGGCGCTCGTCGCGCTGCTCGGGTGGATCTTCGTCTTCGCGACCACCGAGCCCGCTGTCATCGCGTTCGGAGTCGGCGCACTGGTACTTGGAGGAGTGGCATTCCTCGTCTGGTCGTCGAGAACCGCGAAGTGGCCGTTCGCAACCGAAGCGACGTAGCGCATGGCGGGCATCTCCGGCCATTTCAGACGCATCCGAAGCATCCGCCTGGACTTTGTCGTGGACCTGTGAGGCGTGAATGGATCTGGATACTCGGGTAAAGGTCGCGATCTACCAGTGGTTCGCCGAACGCGCTACAGCGCCCGCGGCGGGAGATGTCGCGCGGTCGGTGAGAGCGAGCGAGCAGGAGGCCGTCGACGCGTACGGCCGGTTGCGTGCGCAACGTGTGCTCGCGCTCGAGCCGAACGGACGCACGATCCGTATGGCGCCTCCCTTCTCCGGCGTGCCCACGAAGCATGTGGCGGAGGTGTCGGGGAAGCGCTACTTCGCCAACTGCGCCTGGGATTCGCTCGGAATCGTCGCGGCGTTTCGCGAGCCGGGGGTGGTGCATTCGGAGTGCGCGCAGTCGCACGAGCCGCTGCATCTATCCCTCTCACGCGACGGTCCCGAGCCGTGCGACTGGGTCTTCCACTGCCTGGTGCCGGCGGCCAAATGGTGGGACGACATCGTCTTCACGTGAAGCAACATGCTCTTCTTCCGGTCGGAAGACATGGTGCGGCAGTGGTGTGACGCGCGCGGCGCCCCCGTGCGGCCAGTCGTGACGATCCCGCAGCTATGGAAGCTGTCGACCGCGTGGTATTCGACGCGGCTGCAGCCGAACGCGCGGCGTCCGCAGCCCGATGAGATGCGGCGCATCTTCGCCGGCATTGGACTCAGTGGCGACTTCTGGGACCCGACGCGATAGGCACGGGATGCCGTTCATTTCTGACACAGAATACGCAGAGTACGCAGATGGCCGCAGGAAATCCGACTGCGTGGAAATTTTTGGTTCAGATCCAGACATCCCTGCGCCGCTTGTCGTGCTGCGTCGTTCTGCGGACTCTGCGTATTCTGCGTCTGCTGTTTGATGCGCCGAGAACTTGGCCATACCTTCTGCGCCTCATGAGACACTTCTTCCTGTCCGCACTCGTGGCGGCGCTGCCGCAAGTCCCCGTGTCCAACGACACCCAGGGCTATCGCTTCACGCTGCCGGCCGGCTTTGTCGAGTACCCCGAGGGAAAGGCGAACAAC